>VBGO01000471.1 GCA_005882525.1 Chloroflexota bacterium | reverse complement strand
TGTACGTGCACCTGGCGCAGGATCAAACCGGAGCGACCGGCTCAGAATCGATCCGACCGTTGATCTGCGACTCGACCCCCCACACCTACATGGCGCACCTGTTTGCTGACAACACGCCGTTCCAAGAGGGCTCGGCGGGGGCAACGGCGTACGCGGAAAATATCGCGCCCAACTTTGTCCAACAGACGGGGAGCGCCTCGGCGGCGACGAGGCTGGCAGTTGGCGCGGTTGACGTTGCCGCGAGCGGCGTCACCAGCTCGACGACCGGAAGCACCTACTCCGTAAGCATCGGGAATGGGGCGTCGCTGAAGGGCAAAGTCGTGAATGGGAACGGGTACGGCTCGGCTTTGGTCCCGGTCACGGTCACTTGCACCGCGCCGACCACCTCGTACTCGCCGTGGATCGGGGCCGCGGGAGAGGAACCGGACGGCACTCGCCTGATCGTTGGGAATGATGGCCAGTACAGCAGCAATTTTCAGCAGCCGACGCTGATTTGCGACGGCCGTCGCCACACGTACACTTGGACGTTGTTCGGCAGTACGTCCACCGCTCCCTATGACGGCTTCCTGCATGGCCAACTAAGTGTGGCGGTATGGATCGAGAACGACTATGGCACACCGCAGTGGCCGACCGCTCGCAACGCCGATGCGGTGAGGACAGTGGCCACTGACGACTAGGGAGCATGCGGGTCGAGCCGCGCCTGCGGGGCCGCCCTTCACAAGGCGCCTAGCAGCCTGTGCAGAAGGTAGGAAGGGCCTGGTGATGCGGCCGGGCCCCTAAGCGAGCTCTGCTGTCAGACGTCGCCGGCAGGAGAGCCCCCCGATTTGGGCGAGCATCGTCATCTGGTCCAAGTAGTGTTTGGTTTCTTCTACCTTGTCGCCCTTGAACGACGCAGGCTCCCTCTTGACGATCGCAATCGGCACTAAACGGCGGCTGCTTCCGCGCCTCATCCGCGGAACAGAGTGGGCCCCGGAAGCCATTCGAGAAAACGAGCCATCGAGCCGATTCGAACCTCAAGTCCTGGGCAGCAACCAACTAGCTTTGCGCAGAATTTGGCGAATCCCTTCTGCGCAAACACGTGAATCCGACCTCCCTCCACACTCGCGATGGTTGCGCCCGTTCCCCACCGAACTGCCACACACCGGAGATCGCGAAGCAAGACTCTTCCCTGTCGAAGCGCAGATCGTACGCGTATCGGAACAGGTACCAGTAGACACCGAATATGGCTCCGGCAATCCAGAGCACCAGGAAAGCCCGGACAGGCGTCGATTCACTGACGCTTACCAAATGTGCGATGGTGAGGATTACTGCGAGACCAAAAAAGACTGAACCTAGAAAGACAAAAATCCGGTATAGGGGACCTAGGCTATAGATCGTCACTCGAAGCACAACGGTAAAGCCGGCCCGATGATGCCACCCAGGAATTCCACGTGCGATCGGCTGCGTCCGGCTTTCCCCGCCACCACATAGTTGATCGGGTTGCGGTGCAGCGCGAGCTCAGCGGTAGCGCCGCGTGCCTGATAGCGGCCGCCCAGCATAGTTCTATTCTGCACCGCGCGGACAGGCCGTCTACTGCGAGTGGGTCGCGACAAATATCGACACGGCGGGCGAGCCGCTTGGCTGACCCCGAACCTGTGTTTGCCCGACGCCGGTCGCGGAAACTAAATGTTGACTATTTGGATTGCCATGCTCAACAATATTCGTCAACCTAATAAGCCTGCAAATGAAGAGGAGAGGTCAAGGCATTGCCCGCCCAGGACAACCGATGAGTAACCTCCGCCCGCTGTGGAACACGTCCGACTCGAACATCTCGCTGGGCGAGCTTCGCGAACGAGTCAACGACCCCGACCTCATGATCGTGGACGTCCGGCCCCTTCCCGCATACAACGGCTGGCGCCTGAGCGGGACGGCTCGCGGTGGTCACATCCCCGGGGCGGCCGCCTTCCCGATCACCTGGCTCGACAGCGTCGATGAGCCCGAGGTGGAACGGCTGTTGCAGACGAAGGGTATCCTTGCAAGCCCCGAGATCGTCCTTTATGGCGATCGCCCCGAGGATAGCGTGGCCCTTCGGACCCGGCTGGCGGAGTTGGGCCACCCCCGCGCCCGGACCTTCGGAGGCGGGTGGGCCGAGTGGGCCTCCGACATGGCGCTGCCGGTCGATCGTCTGACGAACTACGAGAAGCTCGTCCACCCCGACTGGCTCCGTCAGCTGCTGGGCGGCGGACGCCCGGAAGCGGCGCCGGCCGGTCCCTTCCGGCTCTTTCACGTCAATTTCGGAGTGCCGGAAGAGTACGAGGAAAATCACATCCCGGGGGCTTTATATCTCGACACGAACCGGCTCGAGAATGCGACCGATTGGAACCGGCGATCGCCGGCGGAGCTCGAAGCCGCGGTGCGCTCGCTCGGGATCAATCGCGACACCACGGTCATCCTCTATGGCCGCGATACCGAAGGCCACGCCAACGAGAAGTGGCCGGGACGGCGCGCCGGACAGATCGCCGCCTGTCGCGCGGCGTTGATCTTGCGGTACGCGGGTGTCGACGACATCCGCCTGCTCGACGGCGGCTACGACCGCTGGGTCCAGGCAGGACACCCGCTCGAGACGGTCCTCAACGAGCCCGCATCGGTTCCGACGTTCGGCGTCCCGATCCCAATCCGCCCGGAGCTCATCATCGACATCGACGACGCCAAGGAAATCCTCGCCGATCGGGAGCATGCCGCGCTCGTCAGCGTCCGTACCTGGAGGGAGCACATCGGCCAGGTCAGCGGCTACAACTACATCG
>VBGO01000469.1 GCA_005882525.1 Chloroflexota bacterium | reverse complement strand
CAGGGACGGCCAGCTCCCGACGCGGGACCCAGGCCTGGAGCTGAAGCCGGGTCCTCTCCCCCAGCTTTCCCTCTATGGAAACGCGGACCCCGCGAGCGTCCAGCAACGACGCAGTCGGCTGCTGAGTGGCCTGGAGCGCGAGAGAGCGGAGGGCCAACAAGAGGCCGGCCGGCCGCTCGGCGAGGATGAGATCTTCCCGATTGCGCCGGCCGAGACATTGATGGCCTCCGTGGGCCAGGCGCCCGGCGGTGCCGGCCAGGCGACGGCTCCGCCGAAGCCGAGTGAAGACGACGAGGCGGCCTCAATCATCGCCCAGGACGAAAAGAGTGGCGAAATCCAGGGCGCGGTCGGCACGGGGCTGGCTTCGCTGGCCGGTCAGCGTCAGGAATATGCGCAGCGCACCGACGGCGAACGAGCCAGGGCCGACGCCGAGATGGCACGCCTGGAACAGGCGAATACCCAGGAGCAAGCGGGCGAACGCGGGGCGGCCAGGCGCGACGTGCACGGCCTGCGGACTCAGTGGACGACCGCACAGCAGGAGCTGGTGGCCGGCGCCCAACGTGAAGCAGACCAAAAAACCAGCGAGACGCTGCAGACGGTCGCGCAGGAGCGAGCAGCCGCCGAAGAGCAGGCGGCTGCCCATTACCAGCAGGGACAGCAAGAGGCTCAGATTGCGCGGCGGCACGCCGAGCAGCAGGCCGCATCCGAGCGACAGAAGGCCCAGGGCCAGAGTCAAGGCGGGTTACTTGGAGCCATCGGTTCGGCCGCACAATCGCTGTTCGACAAGGCCAAGCAAGTCGTCCAGTCAGTCTTCGACCGCGCACGGCAACTGGTCCGGGCGGCGATCGAGCGAGCTCAGCAGCTGGCGACGGCCGTCATGGAACGGGCCCAGCAGACGATTGTCGGCGCGATTCGTCTGGCCGGGAACGTGCTGACCGCCATCGGTGACCGGGTGCTGGTTGCCTTTCCAGGACTGCGTGATCGCTTCCGCCAGGCTATCCAGGAGCGGATCGCGGCGGCCGAAGCCGTG
>VBGO01000033.1 GCA_005882525.1 Chloroflexota bacterium | reverse complement strand
GGAGTGGTTGCGAGACCATGGCGATCCGTGGAAGGAGATGGACGGCTCGGCCCGTCCACTCACCCACCTCGACGAGAGGTACGCACCAGACCGTTCAGGCCGCCGCCGAGGAAAGGCTCGCG
Source organism: Chloroflexota bacterium (assembly GCA_005882525.1). Lineage (GTDB taxonomy): Bacteria > Chloroflexota > Dormibacteria > CF-121 > CF-121 > CF-13. The sequence goes on along the minus strand of VBGO01000033.1, from coordinate 11,476 downwards.
GTTGAGACTGATTGGGTTTTGACCGCGCACCCCTTCTCGTTGTAACGCCGCCCGGGCACGCAACGCGGACCACTCAGGCCCGGTGTGCTGCGGCGCCCCCGGCACCCCGCTTACTGCTGCTTCCTTCCGGACCTGACAGGGTTCACGGAACCAGGTCGCGCAGGACCAGGCCATCAACGCAGTCGCGCGAAACACGACTCCAGACAGCGCACCCCTCAAAGGGGAATTCGACCCCGCTAAAGCGGATTGCGGGTACAGGGCACCGCTAGCTCCCCGTCTAGCGCGATCGGAGTCATTCTACTCACGCAGGCGCCGACCACTCCGTCGCCAGACTGACCGCACATACTCACCCACGGCGCCGAGGATCGCGTCGAGGGCTCCGAATAAGAAGTCGGACATCGCCAACTCAACTGTAGCCCGTGCGAGCGAGGCGCGACGCGTCACGACAGCGGTTCGCGGGGCGGTCGGAAGCGCAGTAGCGACCAGGCGCCAAGCCAGCCGATCATGGCCCCGAAGACAATCGCCAGCGCCAGGTCGAGTCCCAGGTTGATGACCAAGCTCCCCAGGTCGGAGGCCTCGCGCTTCGCGACCGGGCTGAGCTTGTTGTAGGCGGCCTGGCCCGCCGGCATGTAAGAAAGGATGATTGCCGCCACCACCGTACGAAACAACTCACTGATCCCACCGGCGATGGCGCCCATCTGCAACCCGGCGCTGGTGGTCTTGGTCGACGCGGCAATCTTGCGACCCGCGCCTCCGACGATCAGCAAACCGAGAGCTGAGGTGACAAAGTCGGAGAACGAGGTGGGCGTCACATCATTCGTCGCGAAGACCGCTACCAGGCGAACGACCAGCACGAAGGTCCCCGCGATCACGCCGAAGAGCAGGCCTTCTCGTAGCACGAGCCAGAGGCGCGACACTAATTCACTCGGCTGATCAGCTGGCCTCGCAGCTGCTTCACGCGCGGCGCATCCTCGGGCTCCGGCCGCACGGCAAGATACTGGGTGAAATCCTTCAGCGCCTCGCTGTCGTGGTGCATCTGGAAATGAATCATGCCGCGATCACGCCACTCGGAAGTGAGGTGCGGGTCGGTCAACATGATGCGGTCGCTGGCGGCTAACGCGCGGGGCAGGTCGCCCCGCGACAGGTAAAGGCTCTTCAAGTTATTGAGGATCCGGGCGAGCACCTGGCGCTTGGTCGAGGGCTCGAGCAAGGCCGGCCGCATCTTCACTTCACCACCGTACATCTCGTTCAGCATCTTCGCGCATTCCTCCCGGGTCAGCGAGCGGCCGTTGAAGGCGTCGACGAAGATCTCGCCGGTGGAGGCGGGGGCGTACTTCACCAGGAAATGGCCCGGCATGCCAACCCCGCGGACCGGCAGGCCGGCCCTCTCCCCCACCGCCACGTACAGCACCGCGAGGGTAATGGGGATGCCCACCCGCCGGTCCATCACTTCGTTGAGGAAGCTGTTGCGCGGGTCATAGTACTCGTCGCGGTTCCCCTTGAAATGCAACTCCTCGAACAGGTAGGCGTTGGCCTTTTCGACCACGCGGCGTGGCTCGACCTCGGCCCGGATCCGCTGCTTGAGCTCATTGCTCATCCGGGCGATCTGATTGAGGTACACCGCCGGGCGAAGGTCGTGGTACTCCTCCGCGGCGATCAGGAGGGCGGCCTCGGCCAGGTCGAGCTCGGCTTCCGGCGTTTGCAGCAGGCGCGTAAACGCGTCACGTGCCTCGGCCGGCGTCATGCCTCCATAGTCTAGTGGGGAAACTTCGACGAAACGGGGCGTCGAGGACCGCCAGCACGAGCAGGGTGAGCACGGCGCCCGACCCGATGTACCAGGGCCACGGACCCATCAGGCTGAGCAGGCTGCCGCCAGCCGGCACCTGCCGCAGGTACATGTAATTGCCGCCAGTGGCCAGATCGATCAGTCCAACCAGGACGGCAAAGGCGAGTGTCAGGAGAAAGATCCGGCGGACTGAACCCGGCCGCGGCTGGGAGCCGAGACCGATGACCAGGAAGAGAGCCGCCAGGATGACCAGGTCGTGGGTGACGTAGAACTGCAGGTAGGGAAAGCTCGGAAAATGGTCCTTCAGGTCCGGGGTCAGTAGGGCCTGCAACGTACCGCCCAGCCCCCAGAAGTAGGCGACTTCGACCAGCAGGATCTGCCGCCACAGGAGCGCCGCGGCTGCGACGAACCCACCCACGTCGCACAACTGGACCGGGAGGCTGGCCTCCACTGACCAGGCATGATTCGCCAGGACGTACGGCTGCCAGCTGAGCTCGGCGATGACGATGGCCAGCGCTATGGTGGCGGCCACGACATCGACCCAGCGACCCGGCGCGCGCCTCGCCGCAGCGCACAGCAGAGTCGCGATACCGAGCAGCAACGCGAGCGGAACCAGGTGCTCGGGCGACAGGATGCCCACCGGGCGTCGATTCTAATGGGGCCCGCACGATCGGCCAGTCGGAGAGATGGAACCGTACGCCGGCGACCCGCTAAGCTCACGACGGTAGGGGGTGGACATGCACGACAAGCGGCGTGGCCGCGATTACCGTCCGTGGCGGGGCGGCACCTGGGGGTGCGGCTGTACCAGCGTTGTGGTGGTGCTGACCGTGGGACTCATCTTGAGTCTTTTCAACGTCGCGATCGGTGCTGGTGCGTCAGTCCGCATTCCACTCGCCGCGAGCAACCTGACGATTGCTGGCTCCGTCGGCACGAAAGAAAAAGCCCCTCAAGTACTGCCCGGGTACACGAGGGGACGACTTGGCGGAAACCAGAATTTCATCAACCACACATCAACGCTCACCATCGGGCCGGCTGAAGGGACGGTCCTGGTGGTCCTCGGCAAACAAGATGCGGCGCCGATTATCGACCTGCATATCGAAGCAAGGTGAGAGTGGACTTGCGCCATCTCCTCGAGGTGGCGGGAATGACCGCGCTCATTGTGGTCGTCGCCATCGGCGGCTTCCTGGTTTTCCAGGCTGTCAGGCCTCGGGTCTCGCAGGCCTCGGCGACCGCGGTGGCGATCCGGCAGGTACAACAGATGGACCCGAACGTGCGCGATTTTGCCGTGCTGTCGGCGCGGTACGACGCAGCACCCGATCGTGTCTATGACGACCGGGGAAACCTGATCTACTCCGAGTCGCATTCATCCTGCCGGGTCCTGCTTTTCGAGGGTCCCGCCTGGCTCTGCCACGCTGACGGTGCCTGGATCGTGCACCTCCGGGCGCCGGCCCAGTCCGGCTTTACCAACCACGACGCCTGGGTCTTGGTCAACGGCCAAAATGGGACGGTGTCGAGCGCTTCGACCAGCAGTTCGTGACAATGCCGAACCCCGGCTTCCTGATCGTCGTCGAGCAGCCCGGTGACCGCGACCCGGATCGGATGCCGTTGCTGAACCGAATCGCGGGGAGTGTCCGCGTCGCACCGGTGTTCACTAGCATGCAGCTGGCGACCACCTTCCTCAACCAGGCCCAGCAGCTCGGCTACTACGTCAAGCTCGATTACATCTTCCCGGCCGATGGACGCCGCCTGGCCGAAGACTTTCCCGATTACGAGTTCCGGCTGGACCCGAGCCCCCGGGCCTTCTTCGGTGGGGATCCGGGCGCTTAGCGCCGGCACAAGCTCCCCGCCCTCTCGAACGTTACATCCCCGTCATCATGCCCCGCTTCAGCCATCGGCTGGCATTGAAGATCGTGCTCCCCTTCGCCGCGCTGACGCTGGCGATCGGCGCGGTCGGCACCCTGACCGCCACCGGCGAGTTGAGCGCCCGCAGCCAGGAAGCCTTCGACAACCAGCTGATCCACGACGGGTTCGTGGCCCAGTCCATGGCCCAGGCGGGGGACACCGAACGGCGGTCGATCCTTCGGCTGCTGACCTCCGGAACGGGCCTCAGCCAGAACTGGGCCACCACCCCGGCGTTACAGATGGCTCGAGAGGGCCGTGACCGTTCATCCCAACGTCGTCATCGAGGCGGTGGACATCTCCGGCCGGGAGATCGTCGGCGTTGTTGGGCACGGCGCGCTGGCCGACGCAGTGACCCAGAACCGCGACCTGAGCGGCTGGCCCGGGCTCTCCTACATGCTGAGCGGCGGTGGGACGACCGTGGACCTGCTCACCGCTGCCCCGCGGCCAGCGGTTTTCACCGGCCTGCCGGTGCGCAACGCGGCCGGCGCCCTCATCGGCGCCATCCTGATCGGCGACTACCTCGACGATCTGGCCGGCGCGATCAAGGCCTCGTTGCCCCGCGATGACATCACCTTCTATGACGTCAACGGCCAGGTCCTGACGACGTCGCTGGGCATTTCCCCGGGTCAGTGGTCGACCCTCGCCCTCGACGGGACGACCCGCGGCCGCGTCAATCCCACCAGCGTCGTTGAGCTGTCGCGGCTGGCGGGCGGTCCGGGAATGGAGATCGTATCGCCCTGGACCCTGCGAACGGCGAACCTCGGCTATCTTGGGACCGTCGCCTCCAGCGCCGGTTTGCTGGCCGATACCAACCAGTTGCGGATCATCCTGGTCACCCTCTTCCTGGCCGGCGTGCTCTTCACCCTCGCGATTGGCATCTGGCTGGCACGCCGCATCACCCGGCCGGTGCACCGCCTGGTGGAGGCGACCCGGTTAGTCAGCGCCGGCGACCTCGAGCACCAGGCGCCGGTGACGACGCGGGACGAGATCGGCGAGCTCACCGACTCCTTCAACCAGATGACCCGTAGCCTTAAAGAGAAGAGCGCCTCGCTTAGGACCACGATGACCCAACTCCAGGACACTTACCTGATGACGATCGAGGCGCTGGCGGCGGCGGTCGAGGCGCGCGATCCCTACACCCACGGCCACACCCAACGGGTTGAGGAGTATGCCGTCATCATGGCGAAGGCGCTCGGGTCCACCGAGGCAGAGATCAGCGCCCTTCGGCGCGCCAGCGTGCTTCACGACATCGGCAAGATCGGCATCGAGGATGTGATCCTCCGCAAGCAGGCTCGGCTCGAGCCCGATGAGGCGCTCCGGATGCAGAAACACCCGGTGATCGGGGTCGACATGCTGAAGGGCATCGATTTCCTCGATCCCGTGCTGCCCCTGGTCCGCCACCATCACGAGCGCTGGGACGGGAACGGCTACCCGGACCAATTGCGGGAGGACGAAATCCCGATGGGCGCCCGGATCCTGGCGGTCGCCGACGCGCTCGACGCCATGACGTCCGACCGGCCCTACCGCGCGGCGCGCACCTTCGAATACGCCAAGACCGAGATCCTTAAAGGCTCCGCCACCCACTTCGATCCCGAGGTGGTGACCGCCTTCATCAAGAGCCAGCGCCAGATCGAGGACCTACTGCGGGCGGCCGCCGGAGAGGAGATGCACCACCATCCGGAGGCCGACGATGTCGGCGGCTGGCGCCTGCACGTCGTCGGCCGCTAAAGGCTGAGGGCCGGACCGGCAAACGAAAGAGGGCCGCCGGTTGGCAGCCCTCTGTTGGTTGACGGTTCACCGCGACGCTAAGCGCTGATCCCTACCTCGGGCACGGGTTGGTCATGATGTTGCGGAAGTCGTTGAACCGCTGGGTGGTCGCGCCGCCGCCACCGAACAACGGGTACGTCAGCTTCAGCAACGACCCATACTGTGCGTTCTTGCCGAAATCGTTGGTCGTCACGCCGGGTACGTCGTTGCCGAGCAGCCAGAGGCAGCCCGAGCTTGATGAAGCGATGCTGAAGAAGGGGTAGAAGTCGGCCGGCACAAAGCCGCCGCTGCCATCGGGGTCGTCCGTCGCCGGAATCAGGGTGCAGCCTGCGCCGGTCGTACGGTTGCAGGTGCCCGCCGTCGAGGTGTCGGCGAACTCGATCCGCGGCAGGTCAGCTTCGAACGCCGCCCGCCCGTAGTTCTGCCCTCCGGTCATCGGACTGCTGAACAGGACGGGCGTGGGGTGGTCCGCGGTGTTGCCGTCTGGCCAGAGCGGCTTATATGGCACGCCATCGAATCCACCATTGGTCCCCTGACAACCTGTGACCGGGACGAGCGAGCTCTCCGACGCTCGGTAGCAGAAGAGGTCCTCGCTGTCGGCGCGTTCCTGGTCGCCGGCAACTCCTTCGGAACCCGTGCACTTCTTGCCATTTCCGGGAGTTGCAGTGCAGTAGTCGAAGTGACCGATTTCATCGGAGAACGCGATGTTGTACGAGTGGGCGGCCCAGGGGACCCGGGTCTGCTCCGAGCTCGTGCTGTACATCGGGTGGAAGTCGTAGGGGATGTTCGTGCATTCCGTCGACGGGCTGGGCGCGAACTTCACCTGGCCGAACCCGTTCGCCGCGCTGGCGACCATGAAGCCACTCTGACCCGTGGTGACATCCCGGATGTCGATGCGAAGCCCGTGGCTCGTGTCAAGCATCGTGGTGATGATGGTATCTCCCGAGTTCATCATCAGATCGACCGCCGGATTTGCCGTGAACGTTGCCAGCGTGGAATTCACAGGGCTTGGCGGAGCCTGCGGTACGCCGCTGCGGGTGATGAACGCGAAGTTGACATACTCCAACCCGGTGATGGCCTGGCACGTGGCGTTCAGGTCAAGACCGCCAGGATAGTCACGGGAGAGGCTGTCGATGTTCAGCGCTGCGCACCACCTGGTGGCATCGCAGCTGGTGCCCTGTGGCCACTTCTTCCAGCCGGGCGGGTAGAACTGCATTTCCATGAATGCCGTGCCCACGTGGTTAGCGATATTGGCATCCGTCGTGATGTTGCTGTCGCTGTCGGCCGTACAGGTGTGGATCACTAGCGGGTGCGGCGCCGATTCCGTGTCGCACAAAGCCATGCCGAACCAAAACGCCGGGCGAAGCTGGAAGTTGTACGACCGTCCGGGGGCGGCGTCAGGCGCTGGGTCGCTTGGAAGTACCAGCTTCCACTGGTTTCTATTACCCGAACCCGCATGCTTTGAGTAGAAAAGCGTCGACGGCTCGTCGTGACCGACGTAGATGCCCTCGCCGAACGCTTCCGGATCCTCGACCTCGGTGCAATTCACGGCGCCGGCTGCGCAACTGATCGAGTGGTGAGCCGGGCTCGCGGCCGCACCCGCCGGCATTGGTGTCGCAACTAACGCCACCAGGGCGCCGATCGAAACCAATGGAATGGGTAACCGCACAAATCTCATCCTGTTCCCTCCTTCAGGCCAAGCCGGTATCCTAGCTATCGAGCCGAGCCTACGCCGTTCACCGGAACCCGTCAATCCCTTTAACGGTTGTTAACTATGCAGGCAGCCGCCTACTTCAGCACGCCTGGCAGCAGCGAGGGCAGGATTGGAACCGGCACTGGAAGCGGCAGCGGTAGGATCCCCGGTGCTGGTGTCGGTGTCGGTGTGGGGGTCGGTGCGGGCCCGGGTACTGGCGTCGGCGTCGGGGTGGGTACCGGCAGGGTCGGCGTCGGCAGCGGCGTCGGCGTAGGCACGGCGAGGGTCGGCGTCGGCAGTGGCGTCGGCGTGGGCACTGGCAGGGTCGGCGTCGGCAGTGGCGTCGGCGTGGGTACCGGGAGGGTTGGCGTCGGCACCGGCAATGTGGAAGCGGGCGTCGGGGTAGGCCGCGGGGTCGGGGCGGGAAGGCTCGGCGTCGGCTGCCCAGGGACAGCCAGCACACGTGACGCAGTCACGCCACTGGCGGCATCTTGCCGGGCGTCGTCGATCAAGCGGAGCGCGAGCGGGGCGTGCCGCGGGCCAGCGCCGCCCGCGTAATTCGCCAGGCTCAAGCCGTGGACGTTGACCGCAACGACCAGCTGGCCGGCGACGTTCGACGCCAGCAATGCCGTGATCCAGAACAGCAACGCAAAGCCCGGCAGCGCCGCCAGGATGGCCAGCGAACGCGGCAGACGGATTCGGTTCATGCCGCCTCCGGCTCCGCACTGACCGGACCGGGCCTTCCCATCCGTCGCAGCACAGCGTCGATCGCCGACCGCCGTGTCAAGAAAGCCGTGACGACGTCCGGGTCGAACTGGAGGCCGGCCTCGATGCGAATCGCGGCGGTGGCGGCATCGAAGCTCAGCCCCTCGCGATAAGGACGGTCGGAGGTCAGGGCATCGAAGACGTCGGCGACCGCCAGGATTCGCACCAACAGGGGGATCGCGGTCCCCGTCAGGCCGGTTGGATATCCGGCACCGTCCCAGCGCTCGTGGTGATAGAGGACACCCGGCAGGCTCGGTTGTAGGAAGCGAAGGCCCTTGAGCATGTCGTAACCGATCCGCGGATGCTCGCGCATGTCGTCGGCTTCGGTATCGCTGAGGGGCCCGGGCTTGCGCAGCACCTTGTCCTCCACGCCGATCTTTCCGATGTCGTGCAGCAGGGCCGAGCGGCGCAGCGCCTCCCGGTCCTTCGATGACAGAGTCATGCCCTCGGCGATCTCGACGCTGATGGCCGCCACTCGGGCGGAGTGACCGAAGGTCGAGGCGTCGCGGGCATCAATCGCACGAGCGAGCGCTTCCATGCTGGCGAAGGTTGTCTCTTCCAGCGCGGCCGTCTTCTCCTCCAGGCTGGCGGTCATCTCGTTGAACGTCCGCGCGAGGTAGCCGATTTCGTCCCGCGAGACCACCGCGGCGCGATGGTGCAGCTCTCCGGCGGAGACCGCCCGCATCGACCGCACCAGCAGGTCGATCGGCCGGGTCAGCCGCGAGGCGATGATGGTGCCTACCAGGAGCGTGAAGACCGCGGCGACGCCGAAGACTCCGGTGAGGATCAGCCGCAGCTGCGTCACCAGGCTCAGCAGGGAGTCGCGGTTAGCCTGCACGGCGAGATAGCCAACCGGGCTACCTCGCATGATCCAGGTGCTGAACAGGGCGCCATAGGCGTGGCCCGCGCGGGTGTCGTCGTCCCGAACAGCGTTGACCGTCGTGAGATCGCGACGGATTGCGTCACTCGCCACCGGGACGGTCGGGAGCGTGCTGGCCAGCGGCCGGCCGGATAGATCGTAGAGGGCCGATTCGGGAACCGTCGCGGCGATCTCGGCGAGTGATTCGCTGACCAGGACCGCCCCGACGATTCGTGTCCCGGTTGCGTGCACGGGTCCGGCAAGGTAGAGGGCCGGCTGCGATTCCGTCCGAGATAGAAAGATGCGTCGCTCGCCCTGTGCGTCGGTCTCGCCAGCCAGGGCTTTGATGACGGATGGCTCGGCGGTGAACGCCCCGGCGTCCGTCACCGGCACCGAGCCGATGCCGTCGCCGGTGCCTTCGATGCGGAGGATCTCTTTGCCATGGTTGTCGAGCACGTGCAACTGGATGCTGGCCACACCCGGCTTGATGTTGGCGGTAATCGGCATCATCAGCCGGGTCAGGCCGGCGATATCGCCCGAGGCGAGCGCCTCCGGCACGCCTTCGGTGTCGGTTGCCTGCCGTAGGTCGGCCATGCGCGCGGCTTCGAGTCGAGCCATCGACTGGTTGGCGACCAGGCTGCTGCGGAGCAGGTTGGCGTCGAACACCGCGGCCGCAGCATCGGTCAACCGGGCCGTCGCCACTGCGGTGCCGATGACACCGACAAAAATGAGCAGCACGGCAAACGGCAGAATGATCTTGAGTCGAATCGAAAGCCGCATGGCGTCGGTCCGATGATCTTGCGGCTGTGTTGCGACAATCCTTGCGCTGTCGTGAGCCGCGCGTTATTGGGCCATACGGATTTCGGGTGGGATGCCAACCGGCCCATGCCGGCTGGTCCGTTTAGCTCCGGTCAGAATGCCGGCGGGCCGGCCTGGGCTGACTCCCAGAAGGCCAGGCCGGTCCGCAGTCGCTGCATCTCCGCCTCGAGGAACGGGATGTCGATTCCCGCCAGTTCTTTCTGAGTTTCCGGAACCTGCTGGAGGTGCTCGCGCGTCTGGCTGAGGAGATCCTCCTTGAACCGGACCAGGTCCATGTAAACGGCGCGCCAGTGGCGGACGTCGTCCGCGACGTAGTTCTCCCGGTTTTCGCCCTCCAGCAGCCGGTTGAAATCGACGATCCGCTTGGTGAAGTCCAGCGGCTCCATGCTGCCCCATCATAATGAGTTGTTTAAGCCCGCCTGCCCTGGGTAGGACCGACGAAATGCTCTCCGATGTCGAACTCCTCGATGCTTATTCGCAGGCGGTGATTTCCGTGGTGGAGTCGGTCGGTCCCGCCGTCGTCGGGGTCAGCGGCGTCGGCACCGGGATGCTGCTCACGCCCGACGGCTACGCCCTGACCAACAGCCACGTGGTCAGCACGGTCAAGGCCTACGAGCTCACCCTGCGTGACGGCAGTTCCCTGAAGGCTGAACTGGTGGGGAAAGATCCCCATACCGATCTCGCGGTCTTGCGGGCGTCGGGCGCCGGCCTTCCGCACGCTCGCCTGGGTGACTCCAGCCAGCTCCGCGTCGGGCAGCTGGTCGTCGCGATCGGCCATCCGTTCGGGTTTCAATCCACGGTGACGACCGGTGTCGTCAGCGCTGTCGGGCGAACCATGCGCGCCCAGAGCGGCCGCACCATCGAGAACATCATTCAGACGGACGCTGCGCTCAACCCGGGTAACTCGGGCGGGCCGCTCGTCGACACCCGCGGCCAGGTGGTCGGGATCAACACGGCCATCATCGCGATGGCCCAGGGCATCTGCTTTGCCGTGCCGAGCAATACCGCGCAGCGCGTGGTCTCGCTCCTGATCCGCGACGGCCGAGTGGTCCGATCGTACCTCGGTATCACCGGTGAGAGCTGGCCGATCCACCGCCGGGTCAACCGCTACTACCACCTCGAGCAGGACGGCGGAGTCCGGGTCGCCCACCTCGATCCGAATGGGCCCGCGCAGGCTGCGGGGCTCAAGAAAGAGGACGTCCTGGTCAGCCTGGCGAGTCACCCGATGACGGGCGTCGACGACCTACAGCATTTCCTGACGGACTGGCCGGTGGGCATCCCGGCCGAGGCGCAGGTGTTGCGGGGCACCGAGATGCTCAAGCGCACCATCATCCCGACAGCGCTCAAGAACTAACAGTAGTGAACGCGGCCAAAGGCCGCCAGTGCGGCGTAGACGTATGGGCAACCGAAAAGGAAGCGCGAGGGCCCGCAAATCGCTGCGGGCCCCCGGCCGCGCTCGAAATCGCGTTATCGGTTAATCGGCGCCGGCGCGGTCGCGATGTTGGAGCTGTCGCTACTCGCCGCATGATCGGACCCGGAGCCGCCGCCGACGACGCGGAGGCCCGAGACGTTGGCGAATATCGCTTCATTCAGGTTTTGTGGAGCGGTACCCGTGCTGGCCACGGCAATCGTGGTGAAAGCAGCCCCGCCGATGAAGGATGTCGAAATGTAGTCGCCCACCATATAGCCCTGTGTCGTCAACGGCAACCACGTGAGGTTCATCGGGCCGGCCAATGACTGTTTACGACTCCAGCTTACGCCGGCGTTGGCGGACGAGATGAAGGCGACGTCGAGCTCGCAGGTGGAGACGGTGCAGTCGGCATTCGGATAGTAGTAGTAGGTCAGCCCGAGGTGAGCACGGCTGCCCGAGGTTGCTCGGTCGACG
>VBGO01000032.1 GCA_005882525.1 Chloroflexota bacterium | reverse complement strand
CGGTTTCGCCGCCGCAACCTGGATGCGCGGCATCCGCCTTATCCAGATGCCGACCACGCTGCTGGCCATGGTCGACAGCAGCATCGGCGGAAAGACCGCGATCAATCTGCCCGCCGGCAAGAACCTGGCGGGCGCGGTTCATCAGCCCTCCGCGATCTTCTGCGACCTCGATTACCTCATCACGCTCCCTGACGAGGAGTATCGAGCGTCCCTGGCCGAGGTGATCAAGGCCGCCATGATTGCCGACCAAACGTTCGTCGACTGGCTCCTCGGGAACCTGTCCGATGTCCTGCGCCGCGAGCCATCGGCCATCCGCGAAGCGGTTACCCGGGCGATCGCGGTCAAGGCTGCGGTGGTCGCTCAGGATCCACAGGAGATGGGCGCTCGCGCCATCCTCAATTACGGCCACACCGTGGGCCATGCCCTGGAACGCGCGGCCGGGTTCGGACGCTTGCGGCACGGCGAAGCGGTGGCCTGGGGCATGGAGGTCGCCGCGCACCTGAGCGTCTCTTCCGGCGCCTGCCGGCCCGACGTCATTGCCCCACAACATGCGCTGCTGCGCGACAGCGGCTTGCTGGCGTCTCCGCCGGCGATCGATCGGGCTGCCCTGCTCGACGCGATGCGCCACGACAAGAAAGCGCGGGCCGGTGAGCTTCGCTGGGTCCTGCTGCGCGAGATCGGTCACGCGGAATACGGCGTCTCCGTCGATCCGTCCGTGGTCGAGGCATCACTGGCCGAGGTGTTGCGCGTATGAAAGTGCTGGTGCTCAATGGACCCAACCTGGGCACGCTTGGGCGGCGCGAACCCGAGGTCTACGGCACCAGGACGCTCACCGACCTGGAAACCATGCTCACCAACCGCGCCCGGGAGGTCGGCCTCCAGGTTTCCTGCCGCCAGTCGAATCACGAGGGCCAGCTGATCGACTGGATCGAAACCGAGCCGAGCGACGCCATCATCATCAATCCCGGGGCGCTGTCCCACTACAGCCTGGCGCTGGCCGATGCCCTGCGTAGCTCCGGCAAACCGGTCGTCGAGGTCCATATCTCCAACGTCTTCGCCCGCGAGCCGGAGCGGCACCGGATGGTGACCGCCGCGGCCGCGAAGGGACTGATCTCGGGCCTCGGCTTCGAGGGATACCTGGCGGCCCTGGATTATCTCGCTAGCCTGAGTGATTGAGCCCTCGGCGTGGACCGCCGAATTCCCGCTGGTCGGCCCAGCGGGCGAGGTCGTTGACCTCCGGCGGGTCTTCCTCTCGCACGGGATCGCAGAGCTACCGCCGATGCGCCTCGATCAGAAGGCGTGGAGCTTCGAAATCACGGTGCCGCTGGCAGGGATCGGCGCTCGCACGTTGACAATCAGTCAGGCGCGTCCGGGGCATGGGCTGATCTCCGTGACGGGTCCATCATCGACGCCTGGAATTGGCGCCGCCATCATGGCCCAGGTGCGGCATATCCTGAGCCTCGACCTCGACCTGACACCGTTCTATATGGCGGCCGCCGCGGATCCCGATCTTGCCTGGGTCCTTCAGGGCGCCGGCCGGATGGTGCGCAGTCCGACGGTGTTCGAGGACGTCGTCAAGACGATCTGCACGACCAATACCTCCTGGGGTGGAACGACACGGATGGTGAACGCGCTCGTGCAGCACCTTGGCGAGAAAGCGCCGGGGGCGCCGCCCGACAGTCCATATGGGCGCGCCTTCCCCACACCGCACGCGATGGCCGCCGCACCGCCATCCTTCTATAAGAAGGTCGCGGGGGCCGGCTACCGGGGGGCCTATCTCAAAACGCTGTCGACCGACGTCGCCCGGGGTCGAGTCGATCTCGAGACGCTCGCCAGTACCTCGCGTGACGATCTGCCCGATGACGAGGTGGCCACCCGGCTGCGGGAGTTGCCCGGTGTCGGGCCCTACGCCGCGGCGCACATCATGTTGATGCTCGGTCGATATGACCGGCTTATCCTCGATTCCTGGACTCGGCCGAAGTACGGCCGCCTGCTCGGGAAGAAGCGGCCGGTCAGCGACCGCGCCATCGAGCGCCGATTCAAGCGATACGGGCGGTATGCCGGGCTCGCCTACTGGCTGTTTCTAACTCGAGATTGGCTGGCCGACGATGTCCCGCCTATCCTTAGCCAACCATGAACCCGCCCGACCTTCGGGTGTTGATCGTCTCCACCAATCCACTGGCCCGTGGCGGACTGGCGGCGATGCTCGAAGACATGGCTCGCATAAAGACGGTCGGCTCGGGAATCGTGGCGGAGGCCGCGTCGCTCGCCGGGCAACTCCAGCCCGATGTCGTACTCCTCGATGCGGGGGAGGGCGAGCTCGAGGACCTCGACTCGATCGCCCGCCTGGCATCGGCACAGCCCGGTCTGCCGATCGTCGCGCTCGCCAGCGACCAGGGCGCCCTGGCGCAGGCGCTCGCGTTCGGGGCTTCCGCCCTGTTGCCAGCTGCCATCGATCCCGAGACCCTGGCCGCGGCCCTGGTGGCGTCGGCACGTGGGCTGGCCGCGATCCCACGGCAGGAGCTCGCGGCGCTGCTGCCGCAGGAGGAGCGGATCGACCCCGCCGTCAAGGCCCCGACGGAGTCGCTCACCCACCGCGAGTTGGAGGTCCTCCAGCTGATGGCGCGCGGTCTGACGAATCGACAGATTGCGAAACGACTTCAGATCAGCGAGCACACTGTGAAGTTTCACGCGGGCGCGGTCCTCGGCAAACTGAACGCGCGCTCGCGCGCCGAAGCCGTCGCCCGGGCGATCGGGTTAGGCTGGATCCTCTGGACCTGCAGCGGATTGACCCCAAACCCGCCGCAGAATACGAACTGGAGGCCGTTCAGGCTCTGCGAGGGAATCGTTAGGGGCTGGTACTCGTCAGGCGGCCAGACCTTGATACTTGCGACGGGGTTTTTGTAGACGTCGCATGTCACGTCTTCCGTGAACAAGTCGAAGAAGGCATGGCCGATCCGCGGCTCAACTCCTAAGGGGGTCGTGGCGGCTGGAAGCAAGATTCGGCTTGGCGGCTGACTATCGCCGAACATGGATTGCGTCGACCAACTCAGCGATTGTGGCAGTCGCTGCCCGTATCGATCCAGCGCTTGAAACCCGACATACCCATAGACCCAGCACCCGGTCGCTGACCTGTTTCGCATCTCGAAAATGTCTTCGAGGTTTCCGGCGGCCGCACCCCCCGTGATAAACGCAACCTCCAGCTGGGTCGTGCGGCATCGTGGTGTGCCTGCGGGGATTGCAAGCCTCGGATAGACGGTCGCGGAGGGGATGGCCGATGGGGTCGGCGACGGCTCGCCCGGAGACGGCGTGGGGGTGGAAACGGGGACGGCGGCACTTATCGAAACGGTCGGCGATGGGTTCGTGGCGGTGGGCGGCGATGGACTGCAGGCAGCGGCGAGGATCGCGAGCCATCCCGCGGCCACCGCGAACCACCGGCGTGGCACGTCACATACCTCCCACGATCTAACGTGGGGCTTCTCAGAAGGTAACGCCCTAAACTAGGCGGAGCAATATGGCACTGGATGCCGAGGGCTACGGGTATGGCTCCCACGAGGAAGGGCTCGAGCGGCTGCTGACCGACGCTCGGGTACTGTCGCCGGCGGGCATCGAGCGTGCCGCCTGGGGATGGGATCGGCATGAAGATCCTCGACTGATGCAGCGCTTCCATGATGCCGAGCGTGCCGGCCTTCGTGCCCTCGAAAAGAGCGACCGGGGGCCGCAATGGGAGGAAGCCCGCCGGCGCATCCTGGAGTTGACCGAGGGCCGCACGTCGCTCGAAGACTGGAAGGCCGAGCACGGTGACGTTGGCCACAAAGCTGAGCGCGCCCTGCTGGCGGCGGCGCTCGCCATCCTGGCGCGCGACAAGATCGACCATGAGCATTACGCCACGCTGGTGCGGCCGATGTCCGAGGCGCTGCCCTGGCTGCTACCGGAATTGCCGCCGGAGCCGCGCCGGTGATCATCGCACCGCGCATCGATCCGGCCGCGGCCAAAGCGAAGTTCGACCGGGGAGAGGCGATACCGGTCGACGTGACCAGCTCGCTGGTCTATCCAGCCGTCGGGCACCGTATCCCGGGAGCGATCCGGATCGCACCCGAACCGATCATCCGCGGCATCCAGGCGGCCAGGCCGGCGGCCGAAATCGTCAAACACCTCGAGTCCCTGCCGCCCGACCGCGAGGTCATCGCCTACTGCACTTGACCCGACGAGGGCACCAGCGCCCGTGTGGCGCAGTTCCTCCGACAGCAGGGCCGGCAGGCCTGGGCGCTCCGTGGTGGCCTGGCGGCCTGGCGGGCGGCCCAATACCCGCTGGCATCAAAACACGCCGACCATGCCCCCGGACCCGAAGAAGAATGCCCCGACTGTCACGAGGAAGTCGGGGCACACCTCGCCTGACGGTTAGTCAGTCAGCTCGTAGACGACCGCGACGTCGACGGTAACGTTCATCTGGCCGGCCTGGACGGGCGCGCCACCCCCACCCCCGCAACCGCCGCCGCTCCCGCAGGGCGATCCCGATGACCCGTTGGAGATCACTTCTGAAACCGAGAGCACCTTGCCCAGGTGGCGCCCGGCGAGGTTCGCCCATTCCTTGGCGCGAGCGGCCGCCGCGGTCATGGCCGCCTGGCGCGCGCCTTTCAGCTGGCTGGTGTTATCGCTCAGTTGAAGCGCGATGCCACTGAGCTGGATGTCGTCGCCCACCGCCTTCTGGGCCGACGCAATGACGCTGCCGACGTTGGCGATGTGATGAATCTTGACGTTGGCGGTGTTGCCCGCCCGATAGCCGATGGATCCGTATTGCTGATCCTGGTAGATCGAAAGTCCGGTCGTCTGAATATCCACGTCCTGGACACCCTGAGCCTTGACGGCCTTCAGCAATGCGGCCATTTCGGCGTTGGCCGCGTTCATGGCATCCCCCGCCGTGCCCCGCCGGGCTGAGACGCCAAGGCTGATCAGGGCGTTGTCCGGCGTTGCGTTCTGCGTCCCTTCGCCGACGACCGTGACCGTGTCGCGCGGCCCCGCGACACTGCCGGCGCCGAGTGCGCCTTGCGTCGATGCACCACCGGTGCCGGCGCGAACCGCCACCGCGGTGACAGCCGATGCCGCGATTGCGATCACGGCTCCGATCGCGATCAGAATTCCGCGAGTCGCGAGCATACCCCTTCGCGTTTGCATGATGTTGCTCCTTCCGAAATGAATCGATCGATGAATCAGATCTAAGAACGTTGCCTGGCACCAAACCGTTACACCCTGCCCTTATGGGTGGTCGGTTTCCCGGGCGTCCGGGTGATGACGCCGGCGAATCGACGCGATAGCGTGGCGGCATGGCAACGCTGTCCGAGCTTTCACGCGAGATCGCCCAGGTGGTCGCAGCCCTCGCGCCGAGTGTCGTCCGGGTCGAAGCTCGCCCCGGTCGCCCGGCAACCGGCATCATCTGGGCGGACAACCTGGTTCTGACTGCCGATCACGTCATCGAGGACGACGACGCCATCCTGGTAAGCGGCCCCCCCACGACCGTCAAGGCATCGGTTCTCGGTCGGGACCGCGCTACCGACCTCGCCCTGCTCAAAACCGAGGGGTTGCGCGGTACGCCCGCACCGCGGGGACGGTCGCAAGACGTGCGCCTGGGCCAGATCGTCCTGGCGCTCGGCGGTTACGTCGGCGACCAGCAGGTGACGCTTGGGATCGTGAGCGGCTCGTCTGGTGAATTTCGGAGTTGGCGGGGCGGGCAGGTCAATTCGCTGATCCAGACGAGCGCCGAGCTATTGCCGGGGTTCTCCGGCGGTCCGCTCGTCGATGCGCAGGGCCGCGTGATCGGCATCAACAGCTGGAACTACGGGCGTGGCGTCAGCCTCGCGATGCCGGTGGAAACTGCCGAGAAGGTTGCTGAAAGCCTGCGGACCTACGGCCGGGTCCGCCGCGCCTACCTCGGCGTGGGCGCCCAGCCCATCCGGCTGAGCGAAGCCCTGGCGGGCCAGCTTGGACAGGAAGGGGGGCTCCTGGTCGTTACGGTGGAGACCGATGGTCCAGCCCACAAGGCCGGTCTCCTCCAGGGGGACACGATCGTCACGGTGGACGGCGATCCACTGTTCGGGCGGCTGGATGCCCTCTTCGCCAGACTCCGTGGGCTCGACGTCGACTCGGTGCACAAGTTCGAAGTGGTCCGGGGGGGCGAGCTGAAGCAGGTTGCGGTCACCCTCGGCGAAGTGCCTGGAAGCTGATTCGTTCGAACGCGGCCGCGGCTGGGTAGGCTAACCACTATGTACTGGTGGCACGGCGGCTTTCACGAGCCGGAGCCGGGGGTGAAGGTGGAGTGGCCGTTGCTCAAGCGTGTCTTCAGCTACTTCCTCCCGTACTGGCGCCTTGCCCTGATCGTGCTGGCGTGCATCGGCGCGGCGGCGGCGCTCGGCCTGGTCCCGGCGCTCGTCACGCGTGACCTCATCAACTACCTGACCGGGCCCCATGGCCAGTTCGGATTCGTCGCCCTCTTGATCGCGCTCCTGGTCGGCTCATCCCTGCTGGCCGGCCTGATCGGCGTCGTGCAGTCCTACTTCAGCAACCGAATCAGCCAGAGCATCATGTTCGACCTGCGCAATCAGCTGTTCGACCGCGTGCTCAAGCAATCGATCGCGTTCTTTACCGCCACTCGCACGGGTGACGTGATGTCCCGGCTGAGCAACGACGTCAACGGCGTGCAAAGCGTGGTCTCCGACACCATCTTCAGCCTGGTCAACAACGTCGTCATCCTCGCCAGCACCGTCGTCCTGATGTTCGCCCTCGACTGGAAGCTCACGCTCGCGGCGCTGATCGTCTTGCCGGCGTTCCTCCTGCCAACGCGTCAGGTGGGGAAGGCGACCTTCCAGGCGCGCAAGGCCACTCAGGGGAAGCTGGCCGAGATGACGGCCTACATGCAGGAGACATTGGGGATATCAGGAATGCAACTGGTCAAGGCGTTCGTCAAGCAAAACGCGGAAACGCTCCGGTTTGGGACACTCAACGATCAGCTCCGCCGGCTGAACATCCGGCAGTCGATGATCGGCCGCTGGTTCTTCATGCTGATGGGCATTCTGGGCACGGCGGGGCCGGCGGTGCTCTGGCTGTTCGGCGGCTACCTCGTCGTGACGGGCCAGGAGTCACTGGGCACGGTGGTCACGTTTGCGACGGTGCTACTCGGCCGCCTCTACGGTCCCGTCGGCTCGCTCGCGAACATGCAGGTCAACGTCGTCGGCTCGCTGGCGCTCTTCCAGCGGATCTTCGAGTACATGGACCTGCCCGTCGAGATCGACGAGAAGCCGGCCGCCATCCAGATCGGGCATGCCCGCGGGCAGGTCCAGTTCGATCAAGTGTCCTTCCGCTACGGGACCAGCGAGCGCGCGGCCTTGCGAGACGTCTCCTTCAGGATCGAGCCCGGGCAACTGGCGGCGCTGGTCGGACCAACCGGGGCCGGGAAGAGCACCGTGACGAGCCTTCTCCCACGCTTCTATGACCCGCAGCTCGGGGCTGTTCGACTGGACGATCACGACGTTCGTGATCTCAGCCTTGAATCGCTCGGACGACAGATCGGCATGGTCTTCCAGGACACCTTCCTCTTCCATGCGTCGATCCGCGACAACCTGCTCTACGCGAAGCCCGATGCCACCGAGGCTGAGATGATCGCCGCGGCGAAAGCCGCCTACATCCACGACTTCATCGCGTCGCTGCCCGAAGGCTATGACACCGTGGTGGGGGAGAGGGGTCACCGCCTGAGCGGCGGCGAGAAGCAGCGGGTGGCGATCGCCCGGGTGATCCTCAAGGATCCGCGGGTCTTGATCCTGGACGAGGCGACGTCGAACCTCGACTCGGAATCCGAGCACCTCATTCAGGTGGCGTTGCGGCCGTTGTTCCAGGGCCGCACCTCGCTGGTCATTGCCCACCGGCTCTCGACCATCCTGGCCGCCGATCTCATCCTGGTGATGGACCATGGCGAACTGGTCGAGCAAGGGCGCCACGCCGACCTGCTGAAGCAGAATGGACTGTACGCGCGACTGTATCACCGCCAGTTTGAGGCGGCCGACGAGCTGGCGACTCCCGCCTAACCGGGAAGGAGGCATCGAGGATGGCAACGACACAGGTCTGCACGCATCTCGAGACGATTCGTAATCCGCGGCCACGGACCAAGGGCTGCGAGGAGTGCCTGAAGATGGGCGACACCTGGGTGCACCTTCGGCTCTGCGAGAGCTGTGGCCACGTCGGCTGTTGCGACTCGTCGAAGAATAAGCACGCGACCAAGCATTTCCGTGCCACCAGCCATCCCATCGTCCGGTCGCTCGAGCCGGGCGAGAGCTGGATGTACTGCTACGTCGACGACGTGATGTTCGAGACCGACTAAGCCGGCCGGCGTCCGACCACCATGCCCCGATCGCCGCGCACGTCGAGGGCGGCCGCCTGGAACCCCGCCGCCTCGAGGAGACGCAGGATGGTCTGCACCGGCTGAGGCCGGTCGCCGTTCGCCGCGAGCCAATCGAGGTAACCGGACCAGTCGGGCGGGTTCGGGCTCTGGCCCTGGCGTTCGCGAAGGACGTAGAACGCCGAGTACAGCGTTTCCGAAGGAATCGCCAGGCGATCGATGATGACGAACCAGCCGGCCGGCGCCAGGTGTTCGAACGTCCAACGAACCGCCGACTGATATTGCGGCTCGGCCAGGTGATGCAGCGATTGGACGGCGATGACGGCGGCACAGCCGGACGGCGCGTCAACCCGGTCGAGCGCGGTCAGATCACCCTCCGCCAACCGGGTCCGGTCCCCATATGATGCGAGGCGCTCGTGCGCCAGCCCGAGCATCGCCGCCGATGAGTCCACGCCGAAGATCCGGGCGCCGGCCGACCGGTCGAGCACCATCTGGGCGACCAGGCCCGAGCCGCATCCCAGGTCGAGAACCCAGCCTTGTGGCACCTCCTCCATCATCGACAGCAAGATGGCCAGGTGCTCAGCTCGTGCCGGATTGCCGGCCAGGTGTCGGGCGTCCCACTGACCGGCGAATGCCGGGTCCTGCCAGTTCTGGGCCATGCGGCATATTCTCCCTCCCCGCTCCCGGCGGAGGCTCGGGGTGGGGCTGCTTAGGCGGCGAGCGTCCCTTCCGATTCGGGTGTCTTGATCTCGATCACCTCGCCAAAGCGATGGACGGTCTCGATCGCGTCGAACAGCGCGACCGCGCGGTCGCCCGGGATCAGCTCGGTGATCTTCAGGTAGTAGCTGCGGCCCTCGGGCCAGACCAGCGTCGGCACCCCGAACACGCCCCGCCGCACTGCTTCCGTGTGCTCGGCGGCGAGGGTGCCAAAATCCGCCGTCTGGACATCGAGCTCCCAGCGCGCGACGTCGAGCTTGGCCCGCTCCGCGGCGAGCCGGTGCGTCGAGTGCTGGTCGACGGGCAGGTGGTCTTCATGCCGGGCGCGCTGGAGCGCGAGCCGGAATCGGTTCCCGGCGTCCTCGCCCTGGGCCCGGGCAGCGGTCGCCGCCAGGAATGCGGGCAGGCCCTTGGCCTGGGGGTTGCGCTCCCAGGTTGGCGGCTCGGGCGTCCCGCCGCGGGCCTCGTGGTTCTGGCTCAGCGAAAAGAAGCCCCACTGCGGCCGGACGCGGCCGGCCTTTTCGACGTCCGCCAGCCACATCGACCCCCGATACGCCCACGGACAGAGGAAATCGATGTAGACGGTCAGCTCGCCGGCGCTCATCCCGTGGTCGAGTGTATCGGGGTTGGCTGGGCGAGCATCGGAATGACTTCAGTTTCGAAGCGGTGCAGCGGTTCCTGGTCGTAGGCGACGCCCGGGATGTAAACGATGAAATAGTTGATGCCCGCCGCGATCAGGGTCTGCAGGTGCTCCGCCACCCTGCCAGCGTCGGCCACCAGCGTTCCCTCGCGGAAGGACTCGTAACGGCGGGCTTGGGCCCTGGCCCGCTCCGGGTCGTCGCCCTTGCCGATGGCCAACACCTCAACCTCCGCCGACTTGATGATGTCGTCGTAGTTGCGCCCGACCGCGTCGCAATGCTGGCGGAGGACGCCGAGCTTGTGCCGGATCGTGTCAGGATCACCGCCGATATTGCAGGCGTCGCCGAACTGGGCGACCAGCTTGAGGGTGACGCGCTCACCGGATCCCCCAATCCAGAACGGCGGATGCGGCTTCTGGACGCCTTTCGGCTCGTTGATCGGCCGGTCGATCGTGTAGTACTTCCCGTGGAAGACGGGGTAGTCCTCGCTCCACATCCGGTGGATGATCTCGCAGGCCTCCTTGAACATCCCCATCCGCTCTTTCAGTTCCGGGAAGCCGAAGCCATAGGCGCGCCACTCGTGCTCGTACCAGCCGGCGCCCAGTCCCGCGTTCAGGCGCCCGTCGATAGCCGTTGCAGCCGACCATCTGGCCGACCCGGACGCGTTTGGTGTCGCGCGCCAGCGTCGAGGTGATCGTCCAGCACTCGAAGGTGGCCTCCAGCTTTGGTTCGGGCACGGTGTGGAAGTGGTCGTACACCCAGATCGAGTCCCAGGGCCCCCGGTCCGCAGCCTGGGCCACCTTCGTCATCGCCTCATACTTCTTGATGGGATCCTTGATCTGGACCAGGTCCGTCCGCCAACCTTGGGGCGTAAAGACGCCAAATTTCACTGCCATGATTCGAGTTTAGAAGCCATGTCGGTCGAGGTGCGCTGCGAAGCGGATGGAGACGGCTACCGATGCACTGTTGAGGTCTCGGACGAGAGGTCGACGAGCCACCACGTGGTTCGCGTGGCGCGCAAGGACTACGACCGCTGGGCCCGAGGACGCTCAGCCGAAGCGCTGGTCCGCGATAGTGTGGCGTTCCTGCTCAAGCGCGAGCCGAAAGAGTCGATCCTCAAGGAGTTCGATCTCTCGGTGATCCGGCGCTACTTTCCCGACTACGACGGCGGCTAGGGGACGACTCCGGCCTTGTAATCCGCCAGGATCTCGCCCGCCGCCCGAGCGCCTTCCGAGGCGCCGCCCTCCATGAAGCCCTGGAAATCCTGGGAGCAGTGCTCGCCGGCGAAATGGATAGGCCCATTCGGAAAAGGCTGGCGCGCTTTTTCGTAGCCACCGAAGGTGTGGTACTGGCCGACTTTCCAGTAGGAGTACGAGCAATTCAGGTTTGGGTCGAGCGCGGGGACCGACAGCGTGGCCAGGCCGTTCCACATGCCACCGATGCCAGGGTAGACCGGCTCGATCTGATTGAGGAAGGTCTCTGCGTAGGCCCTGACCTGCGGGTTGGTCTTGGAACTGCTGTACGGGGTGGAAGGGGCAAATGATCCCGCCACGTTCCCACCGGTGTAATCAACCAGGATCCCGGCCGTGCCTGGCTGGCTCCGGGTGACGTCCCAGGTGTTCTGGTAGCCGGTATCGGCGTAGCTGGCGCCGTTGCTGATGCCGACCTGGGAGACCCAGGGGCCGGACTGGTTCCAGTAGCGGCTCGTGAACTGGAGTTGCAGCTTGTCGTTGCGGCCGCCACCCAGCTCCTGGATGGCCGTTCTCTTCATGCTGTCGAAATTCGCCTTCCGGTAGCTCAGCGTGCGCAAGACAGCGAAGGGCAGGGCGAGGATGACGCGGTCGAAGTTCCGGACCGTGGTCTGACCGCCGACCGAGAAGGTGACAGCAATGCTGCCGTCGCGGTTGAATCCGATGGCTGTCATGCGCCATCCGGTCGCGACCGGCTCACTCAGACTTGCCGCGATCGTTTCCGGCAGGCGCTGGTTTCCACCGACGATGTGATACTTCTCGTTCGAGGCGCCGAAAATGGCGAAGTTGCCCGGTTTCGCGCTGTAACCAAGGAGATACACCAGGTTCAGCGCTGACTGATCGGTTGTCTCAGCTCCGTATTCGATGTTGTAGGCGACGTCGAGCAACTGACCCATCGCCGATCGATGGCCACCCAGGACTTTTTGCTCAATCCACTCGTATGCACTTATATTGTCCAGCGCGATGCCGCCGGGCGTGTTGATTCGGTACGTCGTCGGATAGCTCGCGGTCTGCACATCTCCCTGGAGCGCGTTGTGCACGGGCTGGAAATCGGTATCCGCCTGGTCCTTGGGGTAATACTGGCCAAAAAAGTAGTAGGTATCGTCGGAGCCGTTGGGCTCGCCTGCCAGTAGGTTGACGGTGGCCAGGCCGAAGCGCTGCGCGAGGCGCAAGATCGTCTTGTGTCCCTGGTCGATCAATTCGCCGCACCACTCACTGGCCTGCGCATTAGCCCAGGTCGAGCTGTTGTTCGGGTTCGTGACCGGCGAATCGGAGTGCATCCGACCACCGATGCGGGTGGATGATTCGTAAACGGTCGCGCGGATCCCGGCATCCTGCAGCGTGAGGGCGGC
>VBGO01000467.1 GCA_005882525.1 Chloroflexota bacterium | reverse complement strand
CCACCTGGCAACGCAAAGTCAATCCGCAAGCGGCGGCGCTGTTTCCGGCCAACTTGAGCTTTGACGCTACCGATCACGGCTCGGTCGGCCTGTCGGTGACCTTCAAAACAGCCGGTTCGCAGTCCCTGACGGCGACCGCTTCCGGCCTGACCCCGTTCACCTTGGCAGAGCCGATCGCTGCGGCGACCGCAAGCCAGCTCAGCTTCACGAGCAGTGCACCGACCATAACGGCGGGGGTTACCTCAGGGACGATCACCGTCGAACGGCAGGATGCGTATGGCAATCCGGTCGCGGTTGCCGCAACTGATCTTTCGGTCACGTTGTCGAGCACCAACTCGAGCTCCGGGAAGTTCTTCCAAACCGATGGCACGACGCCACTGACCGCTCCGAAGATCGTCGTCGGCGGCAGCAGCCTGGACTTCAAGTACACCGACACCAGGGCGGGTAGCCCAACGCTCACCGCGCACGCGACCGGGCTGATCGACGGGACGCAGCAGTCAACCGTCACGGCGGCTGCCGCCGCCGCCCTCGAAATGACAGGGCTGGTCGGTGACCCCGCGGGTACGGTGCAGAGCGTCCGCGTTACGGCCAAGGATACGTACGGCAATGTCGCCACGGGTTACACCGGCACGGTGCAATTCACCAGCACCGATAGCCAGGCCGACGTGCCGGCCGACTACACCTTCACAACGGGAACAGCGGCCGACAACGGCGTCCATCCGAACTTTGCCGTGACGCTCAAAACCGTCGGCGCGCAGACGCTGACCGCCGCCGACATGTTGACCAGCATGGCCGCCGCCGCCCAGGTCGTCAGCGTCACTCCGGCGCCCGCATCGATCCTGGAGCTGACGGGACTGGCCGGCGCAACGGCGGGAGCGCCGCAGAGTGTGACGGTAACAGCGAAAGACGCATACGGCAACACGGCGACCGCCTATACCGGCACCGTGCACTTCACCAGCACCGACGCGCAGGCCGAGCTGCCGGGTGACTATACCTTTACGGTCGGAGGCGGCATGGACAATGGGCTGCATCCCTTCGCAAACGGAGTGAAGCTGAAGACGGCCGGCACGGCAGCCAGTCAGTCGCGATCACGGCCGCGGGCGCCGCCAAGCTCGGCTTCACCACGTCAGCCCAGACCCTGCAAGCCGGGGTGGTCTCGTCGACGATCACCGTCCAGCAGCAGGATGCCTACGGCAATGGAGTCGACGTCACTGGCAGCGACCTCGACCTGACTGTTACGAGCAGCAACGGCATCACCGGAAGCTTTTATGAAACGAACGGGACGACGGCCCTCGCCAGCCCCAAGATCACGGTCGGCAGCAGCAGTAAGAGTTTCAAGTACCGGGACACGCACGTGAGTAGCCCGACCCTGACCACCCAGGGCGCGGGCCTGACCGACGGCAGTCAGGTCGAAGCCGTTACGCCTGGCCCGGTCAGCGCCGCCGACTCAACCGTAACGGCGTTCCCGGCAACCGTCATCAATGACGGCCTGCAGGCGTCCACGATCACGGTCACGCTGATGGACGCCTTCGGGAACGTCGTCGCCGGGAAGGCGGCCTCTCTCACGCCAGACAGCGGGACTTCATCAACCGTCACGGTCGTTGCTGGCACGACAGATGCGAGTGGTCGGGCGACGTTCCACGTGAGTGACTTGCTGGCCGAAACGGTGACCTATACCGCCGACGATACGACCGACCCGATCACTCTGATAGCGACGCGGGCGGTCTCATTCCAAGCCAGTGCCGTGAACCCGGCCAATTCGAGCGTGGCCCGAAGCGCATCGAGCGCCCCAGCAGACGGCACCACGACCGTGACGATCACCGTTACCCTTAAAGACGGATCGAATGCGGCTATCAGCTCCGCCGCGGTTTCGCTCAATCAGAACGGGAGTTCGACGATCGCGCCGGCGTCGGCCAGCACCAACGGTAGCGGCGTGGCGACCTTCACCGTCAAGGCCGCGACGGCACAGGCTGTGAGTTACGCCGTCATCGTCGGTGGCGTCGCCGTGCTCCAGACATCGCTCACCTTCGGTCCTTAACCCGCCGGCACCACAGCGGCGAACGGGTTGGACAGCTCCATGAACGTCTTGTTGTTGATCCAGGGTCTGACCACGAGGGCGCCGGCGGCGATCATGCAGGCATTCATCACCCGACGCCAGGACTCCTCCTCGTAGGCGGTCGACATGATCCGCGTGATCGCGTCAGCCTCGGCGTCGGGGGAGAGACGCTCGTCGTCGACGACGGTCGAGCTGGCCGGCTCAGGTCGAGTCGACGGCTGGAAGCTGCTGGCGTCGGCAACGAGCTGTGCGGTGCGCATCGCGTCATAGAACGCGGTCTCTGAACCGGGAAAGACCTCGCTCTTGGCGACCCGCGTGGCGGCCTCCAGGGCCCTGAAGTATTCGGGCGACTGCTTGACCTCGAGGACGGGGATCGCGCCGATGCCGGGGGCCGAAGGCACTACCCGCTCCCACTCGTCCGGCGTCAACCGGCGGACCCGGTCGAGGAACGCCTCGACCTCCGCGGTGTTGGGCCCGAACCTCTGGTCGGCCACGGTAACTTACAATACGCGCCATTCCATGACAGTGCGAGATTCCTCGTGCCTGTAGTCCAGTGGGTCGTCAGGATTGGCTACACCGTCGAGGCGCGCGAGGGCGAGCTCGGCGTCGTCCGCGAGATCTTCGACGGGCCGCCCCAGTCCGCCCAGGGGATCTTCTTCTCCCAGGCGCCATAC
>VBGO01000468.1 GCA_005882525.1 Chloroflexota bacterium | reverse complement strand
GTGCTCGTCCTCAACCAGGGCAGGACGGGCCAGGTGGTGAGCGACCTGCTGATGAAGGTGCTCGACCGGGCGCGGATCAAGTCCCAATTCACCACCATCCTCCTCAACTATAGCGTCGCGCTTCTGCTGGCACTGCTGGTTGGGCCGACGATCATCTACCTGCTGGCCGTCTTCCACAAATCCCCCGAGACCGCCGCCGATGTGAGCCGGGCGCTGAAGGCGCCGGTCCTGGTGCGCATCCCACGGGCGAGTTCAAGGAGCTAGGCATTGGCAACTGCCACCACGGATCTCGCCAGCCTGTGCGGCGCCTGTGGCCGTAAGAACCCATCGAGCCGGTTCTTCTGCCGCTGGTGCGGGCATCGGCTCGCGGACGGCGTTCCCGGTTTCGCGCCGCAGCCAGAAGCTGATGCCCCGCCGCCGGCGCGCCGGCGGGCGCGGGTGTCACCGCCGCCGGTTTCTCCAGTGGAACGCGTCTTCGAGGCACCGATCGCTGAGCGGCCGATCATCGAGAGCTTCCGATTGCTGGCGCTCAACCTTCAGCGGCTGGTCGGACCCGAAGCGCAGCGCTCCATCGTCGTGATGAGCCCCTTTCCGTCCGACGGACGTTCGCTCGTCAGCGCATCCCTTGCGTCGGCCCTCGCGGACCTCATCCCGCCGGTCCTGCTGGTGGACGCGGATCCGGCCGGATCCGGCGTCGAGCTCAACCGGCAGCCCGTCCGGCCCGACGGCAGCCTGAGCGTGCTGGTGCCGGCGCGGAACGGGCGGCGGCCGATCGCCACCTTCCTCGACGAGGTTCGACGGGCGGTCGCGGAAGCCGCAGAGGAGGGCGCGACGGTCGTGATCGACACGCCTGCCTGCACGACGTCGAGCATCGCGTTTTTCATGGCGCCTCTGGCGACCGGCGTCCTCTACGTCGCCCGCAAGCGGCCTCACGAAAACGGAATTCACCATGACATCCGGGGTCAGCTCGACCTGCTCGGGGCTCGGGTGCTTGGCGTGGTGTTCAACGAGGCGTGATGATCGACACCATCGAGCCCCGCCTCGCCGTGATCGTGGTCAACTGGAACGGCACCGGCCGCAGCCTCGCCTGCCTGCGGTCCATCATCGCCACCGGATATCCGGGCCTCGTTCCGATCCTCGTCGATAACGGTTCGGCCGATGACCCTCGTTCCCGCTTCGAGACGGAACTCCCTGACGTCACCGTCCTTCGGCTCGATGAAAACCTCGGGTACGCCGCCGGCTGCAACGCGGGCGCCCGCTGGGCGCTGGACGCCGGGGCCCACTTCCTGTGCTTCCTCAATAACGACACCACCGTCGAGGCCGATGTCTTCCGGGAACTGCTGGCCGCAGCCCGACGCCATCCCGATGCCATTCTCGGACCGAAGATCGTCTACAGCCGTGATCCGGCGATGGTCTGGTCGGCCGGCGGTGAGTTATCCGGGCCGTGGATGCGCAACCGGCACATCGGCAGAGACCAGCCGGTTTCCGCCCACGGGTCGTCCCAACGCGTCGCCTGGACAACCGGGTGTGCGCTCTTCGTATCCAGCGCGACGTACCGTCGGCTGGGTCCGCTGGATGAAGGGTATTTCCTCTTCCTCGAAGACATTGAGTGGTGCGTCCGCGGTAACCGTCGCGGCATCGAGACCTGGTATGTGCCGGGTGCCGTCGTGCGGCACGAAGTTTCCGGCTCCACCGGCTCGCTTCCAGCGGACCACGTCTTTTACTACGGTTGTCGGAACACCTACCGGCTCGCCTTTTCCCAGCAGCTCGGTCGAGATCGTCTGTGGATGTCCGGCGAGCTTGCCAGAACGATGGCCGTCATGGCTCTTCGCTGGGTCTTGCTGCCGGCCTTCCGCCGGAGTCCCTTCCAGCGGGCTCGCGCCCACGCCCTGCTTGACTTCGTACGCGGACGGCGCGGTCCGGCACGTTTCTCTCCCGCGGGACGGGGCGAGCCCAGCCTAACAGCGGCTCGATCCGCCTCCCGACTCTCGCCTCGGCTGGTGATGGTCGGCGGCGGCCTGATCGCGGCGTCACTGCTGGTGGTGGTTTCTTCCGTCGCCGGGCTGAATATCCTCCTGCTCGCTTTGGCCCTGATGACGGTGACCGGCTTGGCGGCCTGGCGCTGGCCGGTGGCCGGCGCGGTGTTCTTTGTCGCGTTCACGCCCGTCAACCGCTTCGTCTTGTTGGTCTTCTTCCACTCCGCCGGCGGCGGCACGCTGACGCGGTTCGGCTTGCTCTGGAAGGAGGGGCTGCTGGCGGTCCTGCTGGTTCGGGTCCTGACGGACGTGCTGTTCCCCACACGGACGACGGTCCGCCGCATTCGTTACCTCGACCTGTTGCTCCTGCTCTTCATCCTGATGAACGCCGTCTATCTCGTCTACCCGGGACCGCAGGAGACCGACCTTTTCACGCGGATCCAGGGGTTTCGTACCGACTCATCGTTCTTGCTCGCCTACTTCGTCGGGCGAGGCCTGCACCTGGAACGCCGTCACGTCCGCTGGCTCCTCGTCGCCCTGATTCCGGGCAGTCTTTGCGTCGGCGCGGTTGCGGTCTGGCAGTTCCTTGCGCCGAACCAGGCCAACCTGGTCTTCAGCCAGCTTGGCCTCCAGGACTTCATCACCCTCCAGGGAGCGGCGGCGGCGGACGCCATCCGCTCCCGTGGCATCGGCGGCCTGGATCTGCCTCGCGCGTCGTCCCTTCAGCTTGGTGACCTGGCCCTGGCATTCTTCCAGATCGTCCTGGTCGGCGTCGCGGCGGCCCTCTTTTACGAGTCGCGGAGCGGACGTCGTCGCGGCTGGACCGGCGCCTTCCTCCTCCTGATGATCGTCACCCTGCTCTTTACCGTCACCCGCAGCGCGGTGATCGCGCTCGGCCCCATCCTGGTGTTCGCGGCCATCTTCGCCCGGTCGGCCGTCAAGCTGTTGGCCCTAGTGGCCGTGATGGCCGCCGTGGGGCTGGCCGCGTTCACGTGGTACGGAGCCGATGCCACCATGCTCCAAAAGCTGATCGATCCAAGTGAAGGCTCGACCCAGTCGCATCTCGTGCTTTTCGATCGGAGCATCGACACCATTGCGGCCGAGCCTCTCGGTCATGGACTGGGGACGGCGGGCGAGATCGGACACCGGCAGCTGGGAGATCGCGCCATCAACAACGAAAACTGGTACCTGCAGCTGGCCAGCGAGATGGGTCCGCTGGCGGCGTTGCTTTACCTGGCTGCGGTCGTGCTGATGGTGATGCAGTGCATCGGCCAGTACCGACGGGTCAAGGATCCGTGGTTGCGCACCCTCGCGCTCGGCGTCGCCAGCGGCGGCGTCGGCTTCCTGGTCGAGGGCAACTTTCTGCACGCCTGGGACAACACGGTGCTGTCGATGATGTTTTGGCTGCTTGCGGGGA
>VBGO01000020.1 GCA_005882525.1 Chloroflexota bacterium | reverse complement strand
ACGGCCACGCCCGTCATCCTTCAGCCGGTTGCCGGGTTATCGTCCGAGAGCGTCTCGGCCGGACATGCTTCCGTCGAGATCGATTGGAGCCTGTATGACGAGGCGGGGGCGGGATCATGCCCGCCGGGGCTTGCCCAGGCGGCCGCGATTGGGATAACGGTGCCAGGCGGGGGAACGGTCACGACGTCGGCGATCAGCCCAC
Source organism: Chloroflexota bacterium (assembly GCA_005882525.1). GTDB lineage: Bacteria > Chloroflexota > Dormibacteria > CF-121 > CF-121 > CF-13. The sequence goes on along the minus strand of VBGO01000020.1, from coordinate 7,331 downwards.
GAAATGATGGCCCGATCACCTTCTGTCCGCCACGCTTCGGGGTCGGTGCATTTCAGCCGGCCACTCCTGCTGGGGCCGGGGCCCTGGTGCCCGGACAGTACTTCCAGGCAACGCTGAAGGTGCCGCCCACGGCCATCGTTGGCCAGGCACTGAATTTCCAGGTAACCGTGACGAGTGTCTACGCCCGGCCGCTGACGTTTCCCAACGGCTGCCCGGCTTACGTTGTCGACCTGGGTGGTCCAGGTGGTTGGAGCCTCGGCAAGACGTGGTACGTGCTCAACTGCCAGCCCATGGGGGCGGTCATCGCCCCCGGCGCCTCGTTCACCTTCGCCATGGTCCTGCAGATCCCGGCATCCGCGCCCGTTGGCAGCTACTCGCTTGCGTGGGGACTGGACGCCGGCGACTCGAACAACGGCGCGCTGAACGCCGCCCTCAAGGTAATCGCTCCCTGAATTGTTACGGCCAGCCTGCTGAACAGCCCTCCAATCAGGGCCATTCGGCCGATATGGTCCGGGTCGGCAGCCGTGACACTAGGCCCATGATTGTGGCGCCCTCCACCCTTCGCGCTGCAGAGTCCGGTGCCGCCGGCGCCCTCCAACCGATCGCCCCGCTGCTGCACGACACCAGCCTGACCGAAATCATGATCAATGGGCCCGACGCCATCTTCGTAGAGCGCGACGGGCGGGTCCTGTTGACGGACCGGCGTTTCGCTGACGAGAATCACCTGCTGAGCGCGATCGGTGCGCTGGTGGCGAGCGTGGGTCGCCGCATGGACCTCAGCGATCCCGTGCTGGAAGCCCGCTTGCCGGACGGCTCCCGACTGACCATCGTGCTGCCACCCGTGGCGGTCGATGGCCCGATGGTCACGATCCGGAAGTTCGCCACGAGCCCCTACGGCATCGACGACCTGATCCGTTTCGGCAGCCTCTCAGTGGAGGCCGCCGGCTTTCTCCGGGCGTCCATCCAGGCTCGCGCCAACCTGCTGATCTCGGGCGGCTCCAGCAGCGGAAAGACCACCCTGCTCAATGCCCTGGCGACCTGCATCCCGAATGACGAGCGGATCGTCACCATCGAGGAAGCCGCCGAACTCCGGCTGCCGCAGGGGCACGTCTGTCGGCTGGAGTGCATTCCAGCGGGCGAGAAAATGATGACCCTCCGCCAGCTGGTCCGGCACGCCGTCCGAATGCGCCCGGACCGTCTGGTCGTCGGCGAGGTGCGCGGCGGCGAAGCGCTGGACATGCTGCAGGCGATGAATACCGGACACGACGGTGCGATGAGCACGATCCACGCCAACAGTCCGAGGGATGCGCTCTCTCGGCTCGAGACCCTGGTGTTGATGGCCGGCCTCGACCTCCCGGTTCGCGCCATCCGGCAGCAAATCCGCGGCGCCATCAACCTGGTGGTGCACGTCGGCCGCCTCGCCGATGGCCGTCGGAAGGTCCTGAGCATCGCCGAGCTCACCGGATTGGACGACCAGACGATCGCCTTGCAGGAACTGTTCTTGTCGGAAGCGACGGGCGGCGTGGCGGCGGGCCGGACCCGTCTAACACCGACAGGCATCCGCCCGCAAATCATGGACAAGATCTACCAGCTGGGTGTAGCGGCGCCGGAGCTCGGCCGGCTGTACCCGAAGAACTCCGCGGGCATCGCTGTCAGCGGCCGCCGGACGACGACCGCGGTGCAGGACGAAGGCGGGGTTCCGGCACGCGATCGTCGACAGAGCTAAGAGGGGAGCCCTAGGAAGCCGGGACGCCCTCGAGCGCTGATGCGGTTGACAGGAGGGTCGCGGCATGCGCGCCGCTTGCCGGCGGGAGGCGAAGGACGAAGGTACTGCCCTTGCCGACCTCGCTGGCCTCGAGCGTCAGCGAGCCGCCGTGCCGCTCGGCCAGCTCCCGGCTGATGAAGAGGCCCAGCCCGGTGCCAGGTTGCGGGCCCAGGCCAGGATCGTCGATCCGGAAAAAGCGCTCGAAAATCTTGTCCTGCTTGTCCCGCGGGATGCCCACCCCGCGATCCTCGATGATCAGCGCCGGGCCGCCCTCGGTGACCACGGTCAGCCGGACCCACGGCCGGCCCGCGCTATACGTGAGGGCGTTGTTGATCAGGTTGTCGATGATCCGTGCTAGCTGCTCCCGGTCCGCGGTGACGGCCACCGGTTCCTCGGGCTCGCCGTAGTCGATCTCCGCCCGGAGCAGGACGGCGCGGGCCTCGGCGCGCGCCATCGCCTGGCGAGCCATCTCCCGCAGGTCGAGCGTTTTGGCATCGGTGGGCACCGTGCCGCCCTCGATGCGGGCGGCAGTGAGCAGGTCGTCCACGATGCTGTTCAGCTCCGTCGCCTTCCCCATCAGGACCCGCAGTGGACGCTCCCATTTGTCGGGCGTGAGGGTGCCGTCCTGGAGCATCGACAGGTACCCGGTGATGACGGAGAGCGGCGTCCGGAGCTCGTGGGCGGCCATGCTGAGGAAGGCGCTCTTGCTCTTGCTCGCCTCCTGCGCCTCGGCGAATAGGATTTGCGACTGCTTGAGGAGTTCCTCGGTGCGCATGTTGGCCTCGATCGTGTTCAGGACGACGCCAATGCCGTCGGTTAGCTGATCGAGGAAGTCGAGATGCGTGTCATTGAAGGGACCGACGGAGGCCAGCTCGACCACGGCCTTGACTCGTCCCTCGAAGAGGACCGGCAAGACCACGATGCTGTTCGGCGGCGCTTCGCCCAATCCCGAGCGGATACCGATGTACCCGGCGGGCACGCTGGTCAGCAGGATCCGCCGCGCATCGCGGGCGCACTGGCCGACCAGGCCCTCGCCCCAGCGGAAGGCTTTGTCCGGGGCGTCACTCGCCGCAACACCGTAGCCGGCGGCCATCCGCAGCACGGGCTCCTCGCCCTCGCGCGCCTCGACGATATAGAAGGCACCGTACTGCGCGGAGACCAGGGGGGTGACTTCGGTGAGGATCAGGTCGGCGACCGTGCGAAGGTCTCGTTGGCCCTGGAGCATCCGCGTGTGCTTGGCGATATTCGTCTTGAGCCAGTCCTGCTCCATGTTCTTCTGGGTCGTCTCTTTGAGGTTGCGGATCATCTCGTTGATCTTGCGGCTCAGCAGGGCCACCTCGCCGCTCGCCTCGACCCGGATCGAGCGGGTCAGATCCCCTTCGGTGACGGCAGTCGTCACTTCGGCGATCGCCCGCACCTGGCCGGTCAGGTTGGCGGCCAGTTGGTTGACGTTGTCGGTCAGATCTTTCCAGGTGCCGGCCGCGCCAGGCACGCTGGCCTGGCCGCCGAGCTCCCCTTCGACACCGACTTTTCGGGCGACCGTCGTGACCTGGGCGGCGAAGGTGGCCAGGGTGTCGGTCATCTCGTTGATGGTGTCGGCGAGGGCAGCGATCTCACCCTTCGCCTCGAAGACGACTTTGCGGCGAAGGTCGCCGGTCGCGACGGCAGTGACGACGCGGGCGATGCCGCGCACCTGGTCGGTGAGGTTACCGGCCATCAAGTTCACGCTGTCGGTGAGGTCTTTCCAGGTGCCGGCGACGCCCTTGACCTGGGCCTGGCCGCCCAGCTTTCCTTCGGTACCGACCTCGCGAGCCACCCGGGTGACCTCCGAGGCAAAGGCATTGAGCTGGTCGACCATGACGTTGATCGTGTCCTTCAGCTCGAGAATCTCGCCTTTGACCTCGACCGTGATCTTCTTGGAGAGGTCGCCCTTCTGGACGGCCGAGGTGACGTCGGCGATGTTGCGGACCTGGGTAGTGAGGTTGGCGGCGAGCTGGTTCACGTTGTCGGTGAGGTCTCGCCAGGTGCCGGACGCGCCCAGCACGTACGCCTGCCCACCCAACCGGCCCTCGGTACCAACCTCGCGGGCCACGCGGGTGACTTCCGAGGCGAAGGCGTTGAGCTGATCGACCATCCCGTTGATCGTGTTCTTCAGGTCGAGGATCTCGCCGCGGACGTCGACCGTGATCTTCTTCGACAGGTTGCCATTGGCGACTGCCGTGGTCACCTCGGCGATGTTGCGCACGTGTGCCGTCAGGTTGCCGGCCATGAAGTTGACGTTGTCGGTCAGGTCTTTCCAGATGCCCACGACACCCTTGACCTGGGCCTGGCCGCCCAGCTTTCCTTCGGTCCCGACCTCGCGAGCCACGCGCGTGACCTCCGAGGCGAAGGCATTGAGCTGATCGACCATGACGTTGATCGTGTCCTTGAGCTCGAGGATCTCGCCCTGGACATCCACCGTGATCTTCTTCGAGAGGTCGCCTCGGGCGACGGCGGTCGTGACATCGGCGATATTGCGCACTTGCGCGGTCAGGTTGCCGGCCATCGAGTTGACGTTGTCCGTCAGGTCCCGCCAGGTCCCGGACGCCCCCGGAACGTGCGCCTGGCCACCGAGCCGGCCCTCGGTGCCGACCTCTCGGGCCACGCGGGTGACTTCCGAGGCGAAGGCGTTCAGCTGGTCGACCATGACGTTGATGGTGTCCTTCAACTCGAGGATCTCGCCCCTGACCTCGACCGTGATCTTCTTGGACAGGTCACCCTTTTGCACCGCGGTGGTGACGTCGGCGATGTTGCGGACCTGGGTCGTCAGGTTGGCGGCCAGCTGGTTGACCTGCTGCGTCAGGTCCTTCCAGGTCCCGGAGGCGCCCGGGACGCTGGCCTGGCCGCCGAGGCGGCCTTCGGTGCCGACTTCTCGCGCCACCCGGCTGACCTCGCCGGCGAACGCATTCAGCTGATCGACCATGCCGTTGATAGTGTTCTTTAGCTGAAGAATCTCGCCGCGGACGTCGACGGTGATCTTCTTGGAGAGGTCGCCCCCCGCGACCGCGGTCGTCACCTCGGCGATGTTGCGTACCTGGGCCGTGAGGTTGCCAGCCATGTAGTTGACGTTGTCCGTGAGATCCTTCCAGACCCCGGCGACGCCCTCCACCTGCGCCTGGCCTCCCAGCTTGCCTTCCGTGCCGACCTCGCGCGCGACCCGGGTCACCTCGCGGGCGAAGGCGTTCAGCTGGTCGACCATGACGTTGATCGTGTTCTTGAGCTCCAAGATCTCGCCCTGGACCTCGACCGTGATCTTCTTGGAGAGGTCGCCCTTCTGCACCGCGGTGGTGACGTCGGCGATGTTGCGCACCTGGGCGGTGAGATTACTGGCCATGAAGTTGACGTTGTCGGTGAGGTCCTTCCAGACGCCGCCGATGCCGCGGACCTGGGCCTGGCCACCCAGCTTGCCCTCGGTCCCAACCTCGCGGGCGACCCGGGTGACTTCCGAGGCGAAGCCGTTCAGCTGGTCGACCATGACGTTGATCGTGTTCTTCAGCTCGAGAATCTCGCCCCGGACGTCCACCGTGATCTTTTTCGAGAGGTCACCTTTGGCGACCGCGGTGGTGACGTCGGCGATGTTGCGCACCTGGGCGGTCAGGTTGGCGGCCATCAGGTTGACGTTGTCGGTCAGGTCTTTCCAGACGCCGGCCGCCCCTTTGACCTGGGCCTGGCCGCCGAGTTTGCCCTCGGTCCCGACCTCACCGGCCACCCGGGTGACCTCCGAGGTGAAGGAGCGCAGCTGGTGGACCATGGCGTTGACGGTGCGGGCGGTCCTGAGGAACTGGCTTTCCAGCGGCCGCCCGTCCAACTCGAGCTCCATGGTCTGGAAGAGATCGCCCTCGGCGACCGCGCCGATGACGCGGGCCACGCCGGATAGGTTCTTGGCGGTCCGTTCATTGAGCTCGATGATGCCGTTGATCTCGGTGGCGATCTTGCCCAGGGCACCGTTTGGGGTGATGGGCATCCTAACGGAGAAGTTGCCCTTCCTGAGCTCCCGAAGCACCCGCAGGAGGGTCTCGCCCTCCTCCGGCGACAGGCCCTGGGTTAGCCGGCGGTCGGCCCCGGTGGCCGAGGATGGGCCGGAGCCGTTCGTGCCCGGGCTGGAGGCCTGGCGCCCCGTCACGCTTTGCGGCGGGCGCCGCGGCCGGTTAGTCTTGGGCACTGCCTACTGTATACAAAACGGTCGTGTGAAAGTCAAACAAATCATGGTACCCAGGGTGACCAAGATCGGCCTAGCTTACCAGTCACCTACCCCGCCCAACCCTGGCCCGGAGGGGAAGGGACCGGTGAGGTCTATGCGGCGACGGCGGGGGTCGCTTCTTCGGGTTGGCGGCGGTCGCCTCGGCCACGGATCAGGCCCAGGATCAGGAGCTGGAGGGCCCATCCGGAATAGATGATGGTCGTGCTTACGTAGGGGGCAATCGTCCCCTGGGTCTCGATGATATAGACGGTATTCGGCCAGGTGTTCAGCGATGCATGGAAGAGGAGGACAAAGAGCAGGCTCCTCCGCGTGCCGTTGTAGAGCCAGGTCGAAATGATCGAGAGCGCCACCGTCCGCACCAGGAAGACGACGAACGGCAGATGGCTCTGGGCCGTGCCGGGGATGCCAAAGAGCGGCAAATGCCAGAGGGCCGAAATCAGTCCGATCACGATCGACGCCCAGAGCATGCCGATGACCGGTTGCACCCGCTGGAGCAGAAATCCCCGCCATCCAAATTCCTCGCCGGTCGGCCCACCGATCAGCAGGACCAGGAGAAAGGTCGTCGGGATCGCCAGCCAGCGGGTCGTATCGGACAGGTCGGGAATGCTGCCGCCTTTCAAAACGTGGATGTAAAGGACTACGATCCGGATCGCGGCCGGTGCGAGGAGGGCGGCTGCGTACCACTTGATGCCGACCCGCCAGCGGAAGGCCTGGGAGAGGAACGTCCCCAGACCTCGGAACCCCGAGGCCCGCGCGACCATGGCGATTGCGGCGAAAAACGGCCCAAAGGTCCCCAGGACGATCAGAAGCGGCGCCACGGACGGCGGCACCAACCCGATGTGGTGGTTGGCCGCGACCAGGGGAAGCCAGCAGAGCCACGAGATCGCGAACGCATTGACCGTAAAAACTATGGCTGAGCGGGTTGGCGAGAGCCTGGGCCGAATCACCGGCAGATGTAACGGGCCGGTTCCAGTGGGCTTGCTTTGCTTATTCGATAGGCCCGATCGCGACTCGGCGCCGGGAGGCGGCCAAGTCGGCGACGCCCAGCGTTATCAGGTAGATCCGCTGATCCATCGTCGCCAGAGCTTATGGGTCATCAGGGACTCTGGACGTCGATCACGACTCTGGTGGGATTACTGAGTTCGAGCGTACGGATACAGGCTGCCCGCGAGAGACCGGCGCCCCAGCTCAGCACCGCCTCGAAGTCGCCGAGCTGCTCGACTTCCTGGACGACCGGCAGGTTCGGCGTCAAATCGCGGCTGCCGTTGTAGCTCGTCGCACCGCTCGCGCCGTGGAACACGATGCGGAGACCCGCTGATCCACGCA
>VBGO01000019.1 GCA_005882525.1 Chloroflexota bacterium | reverse complement strand
TCATCGGCAGTCACCGCCGCCCGCTGCGGGGGGTTCAGTCCTGCCAGGAGATCAATCGCCCGCTCCGCGGCCGAAGAGATGCTCAATGCAAGGGCAAGTCTACCGAGGATAGTTCGTTCGGAAACCTAACCGGGCGAGTGCGTCGTACTCCGTGGGACTAGTGGCGGCGGCCGCGGCCGCGCATCCGACCGGCGGCCATGTTATCCATGTCATCGTCGTCGTCGGTCTGGCGTTTCTTCGACGCCTTGAGCGACTCCGAGAAGGCGCCGATGAACTGATCGCGCAGCTCCATGGTCGAGACCTCGAAGGCGTCCTTCAGCGTCCAGTGGTCATCCGGTGAGTACTTGCGCTCACAGGCCCAGAGCAGGAACTTGATCAGCTGCACCTTGATGCTGGCCATGAGGCGGGAATCCTTCTTCGTCCGAGCGCCCCGGTCCTTGTCCTTGTCCTTGCCTTTGCCCTTGCTTTTCAGACCGGCGGCGGGTGGCGGTGCGGCAACCGCGCCGTCGACCGTGCGCACGCCCCAGCCTGGCGCGCCCGAGACCGGCCGCACGGGCGGTGCCTGCGCGACGAGGCTGGCGCGCAGTGCGGCCAGGTCGTCCTTTGGGGCCACCGGTTTGGCGGGCCCGGGGGCCGATGGGGCCGCCGGTGCGGGAGCAGGGACCGGTGGCCGATAGGTCGGCGCGGCCTCGCGTTTCCTTGGGATCGGCATCGGTGGCACGGAAAAGCTCGGCGGCGTGATCGGACGAGCCGGGGCAGGCGCAGCCTGCTGGGGCGGCATCATCTGGGGCGGCATGCCCTGGGGTGGCAGCATCTGTGGCGGCGTGCCAGGCGGGGCCATCGGCGGTTGCGGGTAGTTCGGATACGCAGGCTGCGGCGCGCCAGCGGGAGGCCGCATGGGCCCGGGCGGCTGTGGGTAGGCCTGCGGCGGGTAGGGCTGGCCCTGGGGCGGCGGACCCTGGTATGGCGCCCCGGGGTAGGGGGCGGCCGGGTAGCCGGGCTGTTGCGGGTAGCCACCCGCGCCCCATGCTGGGGCTGGCGGCCCGACCGGCTGACCGGCGGGCGGCCACTGCGGAGCGCCGGGGGGAGGCTGGGGCGCGAATTGACCGGGGGCCGCTCCGGGCTGCCAGGCTGGTGTGTAAGGCCGGTTCGCGGGCGCGATCGGCCGCTGCTGATCCGGCGGGATGTACGGCGCCGAGGGACCCTGGAGCGCCGCCTGACTGCGTCGGAGCAAGTCCGTCAAGCGCCCTTTATCGATATACAGGTTGCCCGCCAGGCTGGGGTTCACGCCCGGGGTGAACATGAATTCGCCACTCTGGAACTCCCACAGGAGATCAAAGGCGTGCCGGGCACCCCGAACGCGGCCCCCGCTGGCATGCGTCAGGGCACCGGCCTGAAAGGCGTAGACCCAGGTGCCGCGAGGCTCCCGGAGCTCCAGGACGCCCGATTGGCCACCGTTGACCACCTGGTCCAGGAGTCCGAGTAACCCGATTCGATCGATGGGGCTGAACGCCGAAGCCTGGGGCTGGGCGGCGGCCTGCCCCTTGCCCTTGGCGAAGAGCTTCACACCGCTGTAACCGGCAAGGGGAGGCCGTCCTTGCCCGTGTAAAACCCTCGCTACAACGTGTTACCGGCCAGCAGCAACGCTCTAACCTCGTCGTCGGTGACCTGTGGCCATTCCTCGAAGAAGTTGCCAACGGCGTAGAACGGCTCCGGGGTGGCCAAACAGATGAACGCATCCACCTGCGGCTTCAGCCAGGCGGCCGTATCCGGCGGCGCCACCGGGACGGCCAGCACGACCTGCCGGGCTCCCCGCCGGCGCACGGTTTCGATGCCCGCCTGGGCGGTGTAGCCGGTGGCGACCCCGTCGTCGGTCAGGATCACGGTCCGCCCGGTAAGCGGCGGCACCGGTCCCGCCCCCAGGCTCGCCAGCCAGGCGCGGAGCTCCTCGCGCTGGCGGGCAGCCGCCTCGGCCAGCTCGGCTTCCGCCAACCCCAGGTGCCGGCTCAGTTTGGGGTCGGAGACCAGCCCGGCATCGTCATCGACGGCGCCCACCGCGAGCTCGGGATTGCCGGGCGCACCCAACTTGCGCACCGGGCAGATCCCGAGTGGCAGGTGCAGGTCGGTGGCGATCGCCTTCGCCACGACGACGCCGCCGCGTGGGATCCCAAGAACGACGGTGCTTGGCTGGTCACGATACGACTGCAGCGCCGCCGCCAGACGCTCCCCGGCATCGAGCCGGTCCCGAAAAATCACCGAACTACAATAGGTCGATGTCCACCGAAATGCCGAGCACGCCTGGCATCGGCGACCAGGCGCCGGACTTCACACTGCCAGGAACGCCCGATGGTGATCCGATCGCCCTCTCCTCCTTCCGGGGCAGCAAGCATGTCCTGCTGGCGTTCTACGTCTTCGACTTCAGTCCCGGTTGAACCAACGAGCTCACCTCCTTGCGAGGGGATCACCAGCAATTCGTCAAAGCCGAAACGCAGGTACTGGCCGTTAGCGTGGATCACATCTGGGCCCACAAGGCGTATGCGAAGAGCCTGGGCGATCTCCCCTTCCCGCTCCTGGCCGACTGGGACAAGTCGGTCTCCCGCCGGTACGGCGTCCTCATGGAGGCCCGGGGCGTTGCGCAGCGCTCACTCTTCCTGATCGACTATCGCGGATACGTTCGCTGGCGAAACCCTCACTACGACTGGCGCAGCCAGGAACAGTACAGCGAGATGAGCGAGGCCATGCTCGCCCTGCCGATGATCCCTCGACCAAAACCAGCCACCCCCCACCCCGACCCTCCCCCACAAGGGGAGAGGGAGAAATGAATCGACAGTAAAGAAAAAGCCAGCCCGTTGGCTGGCTTTCGTCGACGTTGCTCGGATTAACCCTTGCCGTTCGCGACGACGGCCAGGATGTCTTTCTCGGACAGGATCAGGTACTCGGTCTCGTCGAGCTTGATCTCGCTCCCGGCGTACTTCGCATAGACGACGCGGTCGCCGACTTTGACATCGAGGGGCTCGCGCTTGCCCGTCGTCTCGATGAAGCGGCCGTTACCGACGGCCTCGATGAGGCCCTCCTGCGGCTTCTCCTTGGCGGTGTCCGGCAGCACGATGCCGCTCTTGGTCTTCTCCTCACGCTCGACCGGCTTGATCACGACCCGATCTCCCAGTGGCCTCAATTTCATACGCGATCCTCCTTCCGTTGGGTGTTTAGCACTCAGTTGGTTCGAGTGCTAATGATACCGGAACTGACGCTGACCTTCAAGGGCTAGCTGAATGAGAGGCTCGGGTCGGCGTCGAAGGGCGCCGGATCCGGCCCCCGCCGCTCCCATTCGACCAGTGCGGCGGCGCCGATCATGGCGGCATTGTCGGTGCAGAGCTCGGGCGCCGGGATGACCAGGTGGGTTCGCTGGCCGAGGCGCGCCTGGGCGGCCTCGCGCAGCCGCCGGTTGCGGGCGACGCCGCCGCCGAGGACGATCGTGGGCGCGGGGTATTCGGCCTGGGCCGCCTCCACCCGCTGGAGCAGAGCGTCGACGATCGCTTCCTGGTAGCTGGCGGCGAGGTCGGCACGCGCCTGGTCGGAGATCGACTTGCGTTTGCGGACCTCGTAGAGCAGCGCGGTCTTGACGCCGCTGAAGCTGAAGTCGAGGCCGGGCGCACGCGGTCGCGGAAAGCGGACCGCTCGGGGATCGCCCTTCGCCGCCAGCGAGTCGATCGCCGGGCCGCCGGGGAAGGGCAGGCCGAGGATTCGGGCGCCCTTGTCGAACGCTTCCCCCGCCGCATCGTCCCGTGTCCGTCCGATCACCGTGATGCCGCCGTCCGCCTGCCAGCGGATGAGGTCGCTGTGGCCACCCGACACGACGAGCCCCAGCACGGGGGGCCGGAGCTCCGGCTCCTCGAGCTGCGCGGCGAAGACGTGGGCAGCCAGATGGCTGACGCCGATCACCGGCAGCTTGCGGGCCCAGGCGATCGCCTGGGCCAGGTTGACCCCGACGAGCAGGCAGCCGACCAAGCCCGGGCCGCGCGTCACCGCGATTCCATCCACCTGCTCCCAGCGGGTGCTCGCGTTCTCCAGCGCCCGCTCGATGACGGGGACCAGGGTCTGGAGATGCGCGCGCGCCGCGATCTCCGGCACCACGCCTCCATACGGCGCGTGCAAGGCATCCTGGGAACGGACGATGTTCGACAGCAGCCGAGGGCCGCTGACGACGACCGCGGCAGCGGTCTCGTCACACGAGGTCTCGATCGCCAGGACGCGTCGGTTCGTCAGGGCTACTGCGGCGTGGTGTTGTCGAGCCCTTCGATCTCGAGCGTTTGCAGGATCTCCTTGAAGCGCTTCTTGAAGCTCGGCGCCTGGATCGAGTCCGACCACATCACGATGGCGTCCTCGTTATTGTCGGTGTAATAGCCGCGGCGGCGGCCGATCACCTTGAAGCCGAACTTTTCATAGAGGCGGACGGCGACATCGTTGGACGGCCGCACCTCGAGCGTCAACCAGCGCGATCCCAGTTGGTAGGCGCGCTGGATCAGCGCGGCCATCAGGGCATGGCCATAACCCTTGCCCTGCTGATTCGCCCGCACGCCAACGGTCGTGATGTGCGCCTCGTCGCTCATCTTCCAGAGCCCGGCGTAGCCGACGATCTCCTCGTCCCGGCGCAGCACGAGGTAGTAGGCCGAGCGATTGTGGTGCAGCTCCCGGTAATAGGCATTACGCGGCCAGGGCGTCGGGAAAATCTCGCGCTCGATCGTCTGAATCTCGGGGATGTCATCCTCGCGCATGGCATCGACGAGCGTTCGGGATTTCAGCTGCATCATGGGGACTTCCTTCTGCGCTCCTCCGCGGCCGCGGGCTGAACGTAGAGCGCTTGCACTTCATCATATCGCAGCGGTTTTTGAGAATCGAACGTCCAATTGGCGTAATCGGCGAGGGCAGCGCTCAGCGGGCGCCGTGCAGCCGGGGAGATCTCGAGATGCGCCAGCCCGGGAACCCAGCTCGCCAGCCCGCCGGCCGGCTCCGTCATGATGCGGGCGTTCCCCGGCAGCCATCCAGCAAGCTCATCCGTGGGCAAACGCCGGGCCGCCTCCCCTTCCCGCCAGGCATAGACCTCGCCACGACCGGCAGAACGAAGCGCCACCGTCGCCGGGTCTCCGGTGGCGCGCCGAGCGAGGATCGGCAGGCTGTCAGCTAGGTAGAGTGGAAGATGTCGCGCGTAGGCCAGCCCGGCCGCCAGTGCGAGGCCGATCCGCAGCCCGGTGAACGATCCAGGACCGCGGGCCGCCAGCACGGCCTCGAGGTCCTCGGGCCTGGCACCGGCCCGCTTCACGACGGCGTCGAGACGGGCCAGCACCGGCGGATCGGCCCGATCCCGGATCCAGTCGTCGGCGGCGATCAGCCCCCGCTCATCGAGAACAACCAGGGCCTGGTCGACGCCGGACGTATCAATCGCGAGGCGCATGCTCGAACACGGCGCGGACCCGCTCGGGCCCGCGAACCAGGGTCAGCTCGCGACGGTTCGCGTCCCGGCTGGTCAGGCGAATCAGGATGGTGGCCCACGTTTCCAGCACCCCAACGCGGTCCGGCCACTCGATCAGCGTGATCGCGTCGGGCGTGGGCTCGTCCAGGCCGGTGTCGACCCAGGCCATCCCTTCCAGCCGGTAGAAGTCGTAATGCTCGACCGTCACCCGGCCCTGGTAGCGGTGATGCAAGACAAAGGTGGGACTGTGCACCCCGTTCGACACACCGAGTGCCTCGGCGATCCCCTTGACCAGCTCGGTCTTCCCGGTGCCGAGATCGCCTTCCAAGCCGATCACGTCACCCGCTTCCAAAACCTCGCCCAGCCGCCGGCCCAGCTCGCGGGTCTCCTCAACGGACACCGTACTAACGGAAGTGTTGATAGCCCGCTCCCAGGCCTGGAAGAACGACCAGCCTCCCGGCGACGTGCACCCGAATGCCACGACCGTGCTCGAGGGTGCCGATGATCGAGAGCTCGAGGTCGAGGTCGTGGCGCAGACGCCGGCGTGCCGCCTCGAGGAGCGGCCGCGGAGCGGCGCAAAGGAGTTCATAGTCCTCGGACTCCATCAAGCCGCTCGACCATGCGTGCTCGCGGCTCCGCCGAAGATCGGCGTCCAGTGGCAGCTGATCGGCATCGACCACCGCGCCGAGTCCGGCCGGCTGAGCGATGCGCTCAATTTCTCGGTAGAGTCCGTCGCTGATGTCGCCGGCGACTCGAATCCCCACCGACTGGAGGATTTGCGCCGCCTCCACGCGTGGTTGGGGATCGTAGACCGCCCGCACCCATCGCCGTTCGGCGGTCGATGTCGGTTTCTTGCCGGCCAGCAGCAGTCCAATACCGGCGGCGGCGCGGCCAACCGTACCAGTGACGGCGAGCGCCCACCCGGATCGGGCCCCGGACCGTCGCAACGGACGCCGACCCGGGCGGATCGTGCCAAACAACGCGGCGGTCAGCACGATGGGACCGTCGATCCCGCTGAGATCACCGCCGGCGACGGTGCAACCAGCGGCCCGAGCCCGCTCGCTGATGCCCCGGTACAGGTCCCGCACCTCGCGGAGCCGCAGGCGCCCCGGAAGGCTGAGAGAAATCAACGCATGGCGAGGCTGGGCACCCATCGCGGCCAGGTCGCTCAGATTGATGGCCATCAGCCGCCGTCCGAGGAGGCGAAAGCGGTAACCGGGCCAGTCGAGACGGAAATCAATCCCTTCGACCATCGTGTCGACGGTGCCGACCACGCGGCCGGTTTCCGCGCGCCAGACGGCCGCATCATCATCCTCTTTGGCGCCGACCTCGAGAGACCCGCTCGCCGGGCTGAAGTAGGGTCGCAGCGACCGGAGCACACCCCGCTCGCCAGCGGCGCTGAGCCTCTGGCTAAACGGGGACGCCCTCGACCGGACTGCTGGCGACCGCCTTCAGGCCGATGTGGGCCCGGCCCGCCCGAAACGCGCGGCGCCCGGCCACGACCGCCTCGGCGAACGCCCGCGCCATCTCGGGTGGATTCTGGGCCCGGGCGATCGCCGTGTTGACGAGGACGGCGGCGGCGCCCAGCTCTAGGCAGCGCGCGGCCTCAGACGGGACGCCGAGACCCGCGTCCACGATGACCGGCACCTTGACCTTGCTGACGATCAGCTCCAGGTTGAGCAGGTTCTGCAGGCCGAGGGTCGTGCCGATCGGCGCCGCCCCGGGCATCACGGCGGCCGCGCCGGCTTCGTACAGCCGAATCGCCTGCACGACGTCGTCGCTGGTATAGGCCATCACGATGAAGCCTTCCGTGACCAGCTGCCGGGTCGCGTCCAGGGTCGCCTGCGGATCCGGGAGAAGCGTCTCTTCGTCGCCGACCACCTCGACCTTGATGAAGTCGGAGTAACCGGCGGCGCGAGCCAGACGCGCAAGGCGGACCGCCCCCTCCGCCGTGGTCGCGCCCGCGGTGTTCGGGAGGAGGGTGTAGCGACGGAGGTCGATCCCCTCGAGCTCGGACCGGCCGCCTTCGAGGTTCAGGCGGCGAATGGCGACCGTGATCATGTCGGGCTGCGCGGCGTCCAGGCAGCGCGCGAGGACGTCGTTCGAAGCGAACTTGCCGGTGCCATGGATCAGGCGTGAGCGCAGCGGACGGCCACCCACGACGAAGGCATCGTCGGGTGCGCCACCGCCCACGAAGTACACGAGCTCCAACTCATCACCCGCGTGGACTCGGGTCGTTTCGAAGTCGTCGCGCCGCCGGATCTCTCGATTGTGCTCGACGACCACCCGGGACGGCTGGACATCGAGCTGCTCGAGCAGGTCGAGCAGCGTGAGC
>VBGO01000018.1 GCA_005882525.1 Chloroflexota bacterium | reverse complement strand
CCGCCGCCGAGTAGAGCAAGTCTTCGTGTGGCGCCCCCTCGCGGCTCTTGACACCTTCGACCGCCGCCTGTTCGACCGGCTGACGCGAGAGGAGCGTCGACTCGTCGACCGGAGCCTCAAGCGCCTGAGCAACAGCGCCAACCGGTCGTTGCTGTGGCTTGCCATCGCCTTCGTGATCACGATCGCGGGCGGTCGCCCCGGACGGCGGGCCGCGCTACGGGGCGTGGTGTCGATCGCCCTCACCTCAACCCTGGTGAATCTCCCGTTGAAATACCTGGCCCGGCGGGATCGGCCGGTTCTGCGGCGGGGCGATCGGCCCCTGCCGGTCAGCATGCCGGGCAGCTTCTCGTTTCCCTCGGGACACTCGGCCTCAGCCTTTGCCTTCGCGACCGGCGTCGGCATGGAGCGACCGCAGATGTTGGTGCCGATCCTTCCGCTGGCGGCCGGCGTCTCCTATTCCCGGGTGCACCTGCGGGTGCACTATCCGTTCGACGTGCTCGTCGGCGCGGCGATCGGCACCGGGATGGGGCTCGCCAGCGGCCCCGTGATTCGGGTGGCCCGCCAGTGGTGGGATGCGCTGGCTCCGGCGCCGGAGGCGGAGCGCGCCGGCACCAACCGGCTGATCCTGGTCGTGAGCCCGCACGCCGGGCGGGAGAAAAAGCTCGCCCGGGCGAGGCACGCCATAGCCGCCCAGGGGCTCGAGGTGACCGCGGAAATCCCGGTGAACGATCTTGGTCGCCTGCCCGATCTTCTTCGCTCTCACCGTTTGCGGCCACCCATTGTGGTCGCGGCCGGCGGAGATGGAACCGTGGGGAGCGTGGCCAACGCCATCATCGACACCACGGCGGTGCTCGGCGTGCTCCCCGTCGGCACCTCGAACGATTTCGCCCGGTCGATCAACATTCCAATGCGGGTTGAGAACGCCGTGCGACTCCTCTCTCGCGGCCGGGTTTCACGCGTCGACGTCGGACGCCTGACGAGAGAGGGTCAACGCCCTCGACACTTCGTTCACGCGGCCGCCAGCGGGCTCAACGTCCATTTCGCGAAATTCGCCACCCGGGCCGACCTGCGCCGCCGCCTGGGGCGCTTAACCTACGCCGCCGCCGCCGCCGTGGCATTGAGGGAGCGGCCGATCTTCAGCTGCCTGGTCGAGTACGAAGGGAAGCTCGAGCGCCTGAGCCTCGTCCATCTTGCTGTCATCAACGCCCCGGTCTTCGGCGGCTTCCTCGACCTCAAAATTCCGGGCGCCACCCCGGACGACGGAACGCTGAACGTGCTCATGGTCGAACACCTGCCGATGCGACGCCTGCTTCGCTCCGCCTTGTACCCTGCGCTCGGCGTCCAGCGACCGATCCGCGGCTTTCGCACGCTGCAGGTCTCGCGCCTCCGGGTGGTACCCACCGATCCGATGGACGTGACGCTGGACGGCGAGATCTCCGGCCGGATCCCGGGCACGTTCGACGTCGTCCGCGGTGGGCTGCGCGTGATCACGCCCGCGACCTTCACGGACGACGATCGATAAGCGGGCGGCGTTCACGGCTTTTGGGGTGCGCGTTCTCGCCATCCTGCTGGGGCTGGCAGTCATCACCGCGTCCGCCGGCATCGCGGTCAGGGCGTGGGCTCCCGGTTTCGACGTGCAGGCCATGCAGGCCATCGCCAGCCATCGGGACGCGACGGTGACCGCCATCGCGGGAATTGTCAGTGACGCCGGTTCATTCGCGCTGCTCGCACCACTCTCGATTGCCTTCCTGCTGTTGCGCCGATGGAAGCGACCGGCCGACGACCTTGCCCTGGTGGTGATCGCCGCGGGGAGCGCCGCGCTGCCGTCCGTCGTCAAGTTGATCGTGGCTCGTCCACGGCCCACGATCGAGCACCTCAGCCAGCTGAGCTCACTCAGCTTTCCCTCCGAGCACACCACGCAGGCGGCCGCCATCTATCTGATCATCGCGATTCTGCTGTCCAAAGGCTTGAACCGCCGTTGGCAGGAATGGCTGATCGCGCTCGCCGTCGTGATCGCGCTGGGGGTGGCCTGGTCGCGCGTTTATCTTGGCGTCCACTACCCGACGGACGTGGCCGCCGGGCTCTTGCTGGGGTGGGGCTGGGCGCTGCTCGTCTTCCACTGGGCCCGTCCCAAATTGATCGAAGACCGGCCGGCCCTGGGGCAGGCGACGCACAAATGACACGATCCATTGGTGAGCCAGTGACAATGGCTCACGGCGCTGCGACCAATTGACAACGATCGCCCAAGCCGCGATGCCATCGCCGCGAACCAGCCGTTGTACCGGCAGCGGACGGGGAGGCAAATTCCGCGCGACGCGCGCGATGGTGAGGGGGCATCAGCCCAATGGATCGCGACAGCTTCAGTTTGCGCAAGGCGTTGTCGGCGGTGATGGGAGCGACCGTACTCCTGCTTGGAGTCCCGGCGCTCACGGTCAGCGCCGCAGGGGTCAATGACTATCCCTATCGCGGGACGGTCAACAAACTGGATCCCTGGGGCTTCTACACCGGCTATTGCACGTCGTTTGTGGCCTTTCGGCTGACCCAGGAAGGGGTCACGTTCCACGGGGCGTCGCTGCGAGGCCCCAACGGGAAGACTGCCTTCTTTGGCAACGGCGGGTCGTGGGACGCAGCCGCGGCGTCGATCGGCTACGTCGTCGATAGCCATCCGACGGTTGGCTCGGTGGCCGTGTGGCACGGCGGGGAGGACCGTGCCTGGTGGGGCGGCCATGTCGCCTACGTCATGGCGGTCGATGCGGCGGGTAACGCAACCGTCGAGGAGTACAACTGGTCGAACTATGTGCGCTATGGGCAGCGCACGGCGCGTGCGCCGCGCTATATCCACTTCGTGGCGACGACGAAGGTGACGCCGCCCGCGCCGCCAAAGCCGGCGGCGCCCGCCGGACATCCGTATCGCACCACCGATGTGGTCCGGCAGCGCTCCGGTCCCGGCACCGGATATCGCACCGTGGGCATTCTGCCCGCCGGCCAGCGGATCATGATCGTCTGCCAGGTTCGGTCCGCTAGCGTCGTCCGCGGCACTGCGGTTTGGGACCGCTTGAGTGACGGATCCTACGTGACCGACTACTACACATCGACGCCCGCGTTCAATCGTTTCAGCCCCGGCCTTTCGGGCTGCTAGATCCCTGCAGATGAGAGGGCCGCATCGTGCGGCCCTCTTTTTATTTCTCCGGCGGCTGACCGCTGTCCGGCGGCTGGCCGCGCCGCAGCTGGTCCAGCCGCTCCCGGGTTTTCGGGTCGAGCCGGTCCTCGAGGCGGCGTGCGATATCGGAGCGGGCGCGGCTGTCGCCCATCTGCTGGTTGCGGCGGGTGAGCACGGCGTCGACCTGGCCCTTGAGGGTGAGCGCCGAGACCGTCTTGATCTGGCGGCCGAGCGCCAGGTCGCGCTGGAGTGCATCCGAGGTGGCGACGGTCATTTCGTCGCTCGCTTTGGCCTCGAAAAGGAGCCGCTCGATGACATGGTCGGCGCTGGTCTTGCGCCCGGAGTAGACCACCTGGACGCCGCTGACATTTTGCTCGGACGCCTCGGCGTCCGGGCGACGGTGCGAGTCGAACACGACCGTGACCTTCTGCCGCGTCATCGCCGCGTAGTCGGCCAGGGTGGCGATCAGGAGCTCACGCGCATCCTGCAGGCTCGCGTCTTTGAGCGCGGCGAGCTCCGGCCAGGCAAAGATGATGTTGTAGCCGTCCACGATCAATCGCTCCACTGGCTCAGCCTACGCGGGCCGCGCTTCATTCGCGCGGCGGTAGGATGGTCGCGGATGCAGACGCCGCCGGACGGACACCAACCAATCGAGGGGATCTCGGGGAGCGAGCTGCGGCGCGACGTTTCCGTTTATGGCTCCTACATGTGGGGCTACGCCGCCGTCGGCGCGGACATCTACACCGCGCTGGGGATCATCACCCTGGCCGCCCTCGGGTTGGCTCCGCTGGCCTTCCTGACCGCCGGGATCGTCTTCGCGCTGGTCGGGCTCTGCTACGCGGAGCTGGCCTCCGCCTATCCCCTGGCCGGTGGCGGCCAGTACTTCACCCTCCGTGGGCTGGGAGACTTCGCCGGCCTGGTCGCCGGGTCGGCCCTGGTCCTCGACTACACCATCGATATCTCGCTCTTCACCGTCGTCGCCTTTGGCTATATCAACTACTTCCTGCCCTGGATCTCGCTCGGGCATCACATCACGGATTTCACCCTGACCCTGGGCCCTATCCACCTTGCCTGGCTGTGGCTGATCGAGTCGGTGATCGGCATTGTGGTCTTGATCTGGCTCAACGTCCGCGGCATCAAGGTGTCGACAAACTTCAACGAGGTCATCGGAACCATTGCGATCGTTGCCCAGACCGTGATCGTCCTGGCCGGGTTTGTCTTGGTGTGGAAGCCGGAAATGGTCGCTAACCAGTTTCTCTATCAGCCGCCAACCCTCAGTCAGTTCGCCTTTGGCTCGTCGTTGGCCATCATTGCGTTCGTCGGGCTGGAGACCATCTCGCAGGTCGCCCAGGAGACGCGCCGGCCGGCGACCATCATCCCGCGAACATCGATCGGCCTCGTCATTTCGGTCCTGCTGTTCGCGATGGCGTTCTCCATCCTCGCCAACGGACTCCTGAAGCCGACCGATTTCCTCGGCCATGAAGGCGACCCGGTGGCCCTCATCGCGGGGCATATCCCGATCATTGGGGTCGTCGCGGCCCCGGTGACGGCGCTCATCGGTTTCCTCATCGTCTTCATCTCGGCCAACTCGGGCGTCGTCAGCTCGTCGCGGCTCAGTTATTCAATGAGCCAATTCGACCTGCTTCCCCACTGGTTTGCCAGGGTCCATAAGCGGTTCCGCACACCGGCCCGCGCCGTGGTGGTGTTCGGCGTCGTCGCCCTCTTGCAGACCATCTTCGCGTTCTTCACACCGGGACCGCCGGGCAAGTCCGCGGCGATTGACGTCCTCGCCGACCTCTACGCCTTCGGCGCCACCACCGGGTACTTGCTGGTCTTCATCTCCCTCTTCGTCCTTCGCTTTAGGGACCCGTTCACGCCGCGGCCCTACAAGATGCCGCTCAACATCCGGATGACCTACCGCGGCAACCAGGTTTGGTTTCCGGTGCTTGGCGTGCTCGGCTTCATCGGGGTCCTCTTCTTCCTCGTGATGGTGCTGCTGACCCACCACTACGCGCGCATCGTCGGCCCGCTGTGGGTGATCGCCGCCGTCGTGCTGTTCATCCTCTACCGCCGCAAGCGCGGGCTGCCCATGTTCAAGACACTGCCCCGGGATTGGGAAACGGCGACCAAGAAGGTGCTGCTGGAAGCTGAGGAGTTCAAGTCGCTCGAGGAGTATGAGGCCGCCCTCAGCGAGCATCGGGCGCGAACCGGCGAGCCCGGCACCAAGCCGCCAGGGACCCGGCGATAAGGGATCCGGAGGGGCATCAGCCACCGGGTTTCTACGCCCGCTGGCGAATCACCTCGTAGAGCAAGATCGAGCCCGCCACGGCAGCATTGAGCGAACTCACCTTGCCCAGCATCGGCAGGCGCACGAGCGCGTCCGACTTTTTTCGGAGCAGCGCATGCAGCCCCTCCCCTTCGGCGCCGATGACGAGCACCAGTGGGCGCCGGTAGTCGAACTCGGTGTATGGCGTCGGGGCGTCACCGCTGAGGCCAACGATCCAGAAGCCGAGGTCTTTCAGCGTGTCGGTCGCCTGCGCCAGGTTGGCGACTCGGGCGTAGCGCAGGTGCTCCGCCGCACCGGCTGACGCCTTGACCACTGATGGCGTGACCTCGGGGGAGCGATTATGGGATGTCA
The DNA here is from genome assembly GCA_005882525.1 of Chloroflexota bacterium. Taxonomy (GTDB): domain Bacteria; phylum Chloroflexota; class Dormibacteria; order CF-121; family CF-121; genus CF-13. The sequence goes on along the minus strand of VBGO01000018.1, from coordinate 3,306 downwards.
CGATGCCGCCGACGCCGGTGGCTTCGGCGGTGCGACTGATGGTGCCGAGGTTCTGGGGATCCTGGAGGCTGTCGAGCATCAGGAGCACCGCGTCGGGCCGTTCCTCGAGCGCGGCCCGCGCCATCGGCTCCAGCTCCCAGTACTTCCGGGGCCCGACGTAGGCGACGACTCCCTGGTGCGCCTCCGAATGCGCGATGTCGTCTAGCTTCCGGCGGTCGGCGGGCTCGATAGTGATGTGCCGATCGGCGGCTAGCTGGCGAAGCTCCTTCAGCCTGGGTTCATCCCGAAGGCCTTCAGCCAGCAGCAGCCGCTTCACCGGGCGGCCGGCACGGAACGCTTCGAGGATCGGATTCCGCCCGTAGATGATGTCAGGCGGCCGAGGCATGGCCTACCGTATCCGCTTCCAGCGGGTGCCGCCGTCCCTGGTGTCGTCCAACTGAATGCCCATCGTCAGCAGCTGCCGCCGGATCTCATCGGCGCGGGCGAAGTCCCGCCGGTCCCTGGCCGCCTGCCTTTCGGCGATCAGCCGTTCGACCTCGGCGTCGACCGCCTCCGGGAACTCGATGACGTCGAGGATGCGATTCGCATGCTGGAGCATGGCCATCGCGCCGGCGCGCTCATCGGGCCTGGCCTTTCCCGACTCGAGCGCGGTGTTGAACGCCTTGATGAACTCGAACAGATGGCCGACGGCCGCCGGAAGATTGAGGTCGTCCTTGAGCGCATCGTCCCAGCGAACGCGAATGTCTGCGGGGGGTTCCGCATCGGTCATGACGCTCCCCAATCGCACCGCAAACTCATTCAACCGCTTGATCGCGCTGTCCGCCGCCTTGAGCAGCTCGGGTGAGAACGCCAGGGGGCTGCGGTAATGCGCGCCGGTCATCAACGCGTAGCGGATGGCCCGTGGCTGGTAGCCCTCATCGATCAGATCGCGCAGCGTCGTGAAGTTCTTGAGGCGCTTCGACATCTTTTCGCCCACCGCGTCCTGCAGGTGCTGGGCGTGTAGCCAGTAGCGGACGAAGGTCTTCCCGGTTGCCGCCTCACTCTGGGCAATCTCGTTCTCATGGTGGGGAAAGATGTTGTCCACACCGCCGGTATGGATGTCGAAGCTCTCCCCCAGGTACTTCATGCTCATGGCCGAGCATTCGATATGCCAGCCGGGCCGGCCCGCGCCCAACGGCGTTTCCCAGGATTGCTCCTCGGGCTTTCGGGCCTTCCACAGGACGAAGTCCCTGGGGTCGTCCTTGCCATAGTCGTCCACGTCAACCCGGGCTCCGGCCTTGAGCCCGCTGACATCAAGGTGGGCCAGGGCACCGTAGCGGGGAAAGGTCGCGATTCGGAAATAGGTGGAGCCATCGGTGACATAGGTGTGGCCTTTCTCATTGAGCACTTCGATCAGCGAGACCATCTCGAAGATATGCTGCGTCGCCCGCGGATAATGCTCGGCTCGCTCGATCCGCAGCGTATCCAGGTCCTCGAAGAACGCCTTGATATAGCGCTCGGTGAACTCGTCGATGGTCTGGCCATGCTCGGCGGCTTTCTTGATGATGCGATCCTCGACGTCGGTCAGGTTCATGACCTGCATCACCCGGTAGCCCTGCTGGATGAGCACCCGCCGGAGCAGGTCCTCGAAGAGAAACGTCCGAAAGTTGCCAATGTGGGCGTTGTCGTGGACGGTGGGCCCGCAGGTGTACATCCGAACGTGGCCCGGCTCGATGGGCAAAAACTCTTCGAGCTGGCCACTCATCGTGTTGTGGAGGCGGAGCGGGGTCATTTGATCTCGCGAAGCAGCACCACCGCCTGGGCGGCCAGCGCCTCGCCGTTGCCGATCGGTCCGATGTGGTCGGTCGTGGTCGCTTTCAGGCCGACCGCCGCCGGATCGATGTCGAGCACGCCCGCCAGGCTGGTGCGGATCGCCTCACGGTACGGCGCGAGCCGGGGTACCTGGGCGAGCAGCGTGACGTCCACGTTCTCGACGGCCCATTTGGCGCGTCGGCAGTGGTCGGCCACCTCGCGAAGCAAATCCAGGCTGCGGGCGTCTTTGTATTTCGGGTCGTCATCCGGAAAGAGCGTGCCGATGTCACCGATGCCCGCCGCGCCACAGAGCGCGTCGATCAGCGCGTGGCAGATCACGTCCGCGTCGCTGTGCCCCTCCAGCCCCATATCCCAGGGCAATTCGACGCCGCCAAGCACCAGCCGGCGGCCCACCACCAACCGGTGGAGATCGAAGCCGCTGCCTACACGCACATCGGGTCGGCGGCAAGCAGGGCTTCCACCATCAATGCATCCTCGCGGGTCGTGACCTTGAGGTTGCTGTAGGCGCCCGAGAAGACCTTGACGGGCTTGCCGAGCTTCTCGATCAGCTCTGCGTCATCTTCCACCACAATCCGCTCCCGAACCGCCTTCTCGTGCGCCTCCACGATCCAGTCATAGCGGAAGACCTGGGGTGTCTGGACTTGCATCAGGTCGGCGCGCTCGACCGTGCCGTGCACGAAGCCGGTGCTGTCGACGTGCTTGTAGGTGTGGTGGACGGGAATGGCCGCAATCGCCGCGCCGTGCAGGCGTGCCGCCTCGAGCCCCGCGTGGATCAACGCATCGCTGATCAATGGCCGGGCGCCGTCGTGGACGATGACAAAGTCGGGCGGGTCCCGGCGCAGACTCAACAGGCCGAGGCGGACCGAATCCTGGCGGCGTTCCCCACCGAGCTGGATATCGATCGCTTTCCGCCAGCCGTCGCTTTCGAGCTCCCTGGTTACGTCGAGCAGGTTGCTCTGGGAGATCATCAGTGTGATGCCTGTGATGTCCGGACAGCGATCGAAGGCCTCGAGCGTACGGCGGATCAGTGACCGGCCCCCAACCGGCAGCAAGACCCTTGCGCTCGATTCGCCCTGGTGAAGCCCGGCCCCGGCGGCCGGGATGATGGCCTGTACCTGCACAGTTCACCCCTTGTTAGTGGTGGATTGGTGGGTTGAAGTATAAGTTGCCCGGTCAGCGGCGGGCGAACGGCGTGCCGCGCCGCAGGGTTGCGCGAATGCTGGCCAGGTGACGATCAAGATGGCTGCGGCCCAGGCCTTCGATGGAAAGCGGGCGGCCGCCTGCCGGGCCGAACGGCACGCTCTTGCGCAGGTCCTCCTCCAGGAGGGAGCGCAGCAGCGCGATCAACTGGTCGCCGTTGCGCCGGGCCAGAAAGATGACCTCGTCACGGCTGATCCCAGCCACCTGGATCGCTTTCAGCGCATTGCTCGCGTTATGCGTTGGCGCGCTCCCGGGGATTGGGACGCCATCGCGAATGGACCGGATCCATTCCGC
>VBGO01000017.1 GCA_005882525.1 Chloroflexota bacterium | reverse complement strand
CTGGTCAGATTCTTTAGCCGGGGAGACGCATGCTTACCAGCATCAAGTCGGTCGGCAGCTATGTTCCGTCCGGCATCCTGACCAACGCCGACCTCGAGAAGATGGTCGAGACGTCCGACACCTGGATCCGGGATCGCACGGGCATCGTCGAGCGGCGGATCGCGGCCGTCAATGAAACCGCCACTGACCTGGCCGCTGAGGCGGCAAAGGACGCGCTCGCCATCGCGGGCCTGCGACCGCAGGACACCGACCTCATCGTGTGCAGCACCTCCACTCCCGACTCGATGTTCCCCTCGGTCGCTTCGCGGGTGCAGGAGCGGTTGGGCGCCCATGGTCCCGCGTTCGATGTGCAGGCGGCCTGCACCGGCTTCCTCTACGCGATGAGCGTCGCCGACCGCTTCGTCAGTAGCGGCGAGACCAAACAAGCGATCGTGATCGGGAGCGAGACGCTCACCAAGATCATCAACTTCAAGGACCGGGGCACCTGCGTCGTCTTCGGTGACGGTGCGGGCGCGGTGGTGCTGGGGCCGGGCGTCAACGGCGCCGGCATCAAGTCCTGCGTGCTCGGATCGGACGGCTCTGGCGGTGACCTGATCTATGTCGCACCCGGCGCCGACGGTCCGGAGGGTCGCGGACATCCGGAAATCCGCATGGATGGGCGAAAGGTGTTCCGCTTCGCCACCGAGATCCTCGCCCAGGCGACGCTCGAAGCCCTGGACAAGGCGAATATCCGGTTGGAGGACGTCACACTGATCGTGCCGCACCAGGCCAACGCCCGCATCATCGAGGCGGCGGGCAAGCGGCTCGGGGTGGGTGCCGACGTCATGGTCAACGAGATCGCCAACTACGGCAACACGTCGACCGCCTCGATCCCGCTGGCACTCAAGGACGCGCTGGCCGCCGGCCGGCTGAAAACCGGCGACCACCTCGTTTTGGTCGGGTTCGGCGCTGGGCTGACCTGGGGTGCTTGCGTCATTACATGGGAAGGCGCGCCCGTCCGGGTCGCAGCCTAACCCATGTTTCGTCCCAAGACTCGGTATGTCGCTCTACCGTCGCCACGCGCCGGCGTCGGCGAGGAGATCGACCGGCTTACCTGCCCAAAGTGCGATACCTCGCTCGAGCCGGCCCGGCTGACGGCCGCGCTCGGCGTCTGCTATCGCTGCGGCTACCACTTCCGGCTGCGCGCCCCGGAGCGGATCGCGATGCTGGTCGAGCCGGGCTCCTTTCACGAAGAGGACTTGGAGATCACGGCGAAGGACGTCCTCGGCTTCAAAGACTCGCAGCCCTACACCAAGCGGATCGAGCAAAGCCGCGCCGCGACCGGCGCCAACGAGGCGGTCAGCTGGGGTGAAGCGACGCTGGCCGGCCACCGGCTGGTGATCGTCTGTCTCGACTTCGCCTTCATGGGCGGCAGCATGGGCGCCGCGACCGGTGAAAAGATCACCAACGGCATCGAGCGGTCGCTCAACAATCACCTGCCGCTCCTGATCATCTCGGCCTCGGGCGGCGCCCGGATGCAGGAGGGCATGCTCGCCCTGATGCAACTCGCGAAGACCGCCGCCGCGCTTGGCCGACTCGGGAAAGCCGGGGTTCCCTATTTCTCCCTGATGACCGATCCAACCATGGGCGGCGTGACGGCCAGCTTCGCCTCGCTCGCCGACGTCATCATCGCCGAGCCCGGCGCCATGATCGGCTTCGCCGGCGCCCGGGTGATCCAGCAAGCCACCTACGAAACCCTTCCCGAGGGGTTCCAGACCGCCGAATTCCTCTGGCGTCACGGGATGATCGACCTGGTCGTGCCCCGACCCGAGCTGCCGGCGGTGCTGCGACAACTGCTCGACCTGTACACCAGGAACGGTATCGTCAAGGACTTCGAGTTGCAGAAGCAGGCGAAGGCCAGGGCACCCAGGCGCGCGTCCCCCGTGCCCCGGTGAGCGACAACGGATCGGTCGCGGCCGCCACCTGGGAGCAAGTCGAGCTCGCCCGACACCCGGAACGGCCGTACGCCCTCGACTATATCCACGCGCTCTTCGGCGATTTCTTCGAGCTGCACGGTGACCGCGTCTTCGGTGACGACCATGCGATCATCGGTGGGCCGGCCGCTTTCGACGATCGGACCGTGATGGTGATCGCGCAGCAGAAGGGCCGCACCACGGCGGAGCGGGCGATGCGCAACTTCGGCATGGCCAACCCGGAGGGCTATCGCAAGGCCCTGCGGCTGATCCGGCAGGCGGAGCGCTTCCAATTTCCGATCGTCGCCTTCGTCGATACCTCGGGGGCATTTCCCGGCGCCGGCTCGGAGGAGCGCGGCATCGCCTGGGCGATCGCGGACAACCTGGTGGCCCTGGCCGAGGCTCGCGTCCCGATCGTCACGCTCGTGATCGGCGAAGGTGGGAGCGGTGGTGCCCTTGGGATTGGGGTCGGCGATCGGTTACTGATGATGGAACACTCCATCTACAGCGTGGCGATGCCCGAGGCGTGTGCCTCCATCCTCTGGCGTGACATCGCCCGCAAGATCGAGGCGGCCGAGGCCCTCAAGCTGACCGCGGCGGACCTGAAACGGCTCGGGCTGGCGGACGAGATCGTCCCCGAACCGCCGGGTGGCGCCCACAACGACTTCGGGATTGCCACCGACGCCGCCGGTGCGGCGGTGCGCCGCCATCTGGGCGCCCTCGAGGCCATCGAGATCGATCGGCTCCTCGAACAGCGCTACCAGCGATACCGCAAAATCGGCGCCACCGCCTGAACTGCGGTGGCTACGGAAGCGGTGACCCAGACGCCAACCCGTAAACGCGAACGCCTCGACCCGTCGGTGTTCCGGCTGCCGGTCGAGCGGATCCGCGAAGGGTACTACAGCGACGTCTATTTCAATCGAACGGTCGACGTGCTGCGCGCCGACGCGCGGCATCCCCACGTGCTGATGCAGGTCTTCCAGAAGCAGCAGGCCGTGGTCGGTGGCATGGACGAGGCGATTGCGATCGTGAAGCTCTGCTCCGAAGATTTCTCGCAGCTGCGGGTACACGCCCTGTACGACGGTGACGAGATCGCACCCTGGGAAACGGCGATGACGGTCGAGGGCGATTACTCATTGTTCGCTCGCCTCGAGACCGTCTACCTGGGCGTCCTCTCGCGGCGGACCAAGGTCGCCACCAACGTCCGCCGCGTGGTCGATGCGGCCAAGGGCAAGCAGATCATCTTTTTCCCGGCTCGCCACGATCATCACCTGGTGCAGACCGGGGACGGCTACGCGGCCTATGTTTCCGGGGCGATCGGCGTTTCGACCGATGCCCAGGCGGCCTGGTGGGGCGGCAAGGGCGTGGGGACGGTGCCGCATTCCCTGATTGCGGCCTACGACGGCAACACGGTGCTGGCCGCGCAAAAGTACGCGGAGTACGTCGATCCAACGGTCAACCTGGTCGTGCTCGTCGATTGGGAGAACGATTGCGTGCGCACCTCACTCGAGGTGGCCCGGGCGCTTAAGGATCGGCTGTGGGGCGTCCGCCTCGACACCTCGGAGACCATGGTCGACGTCAGCGTCCAAAAACTGATGGGTGACTTCGACCCCCGTGGTGTCAACCCGCAGCTCTGCCACCTGGTTCGCCGGGCTCTCGACCGCGAGGGCTTCGAGCACGTGAAGATCGTCGCCAGCGGCGGCTTCAATGTCGAGAAAATCGAGCGCTTCGAGCGTGAGCGGGTTCCGGTGGATGCCTATGGCGTGGGAAGCGCCTTCTTCCAGGGGACCTATGACTACACCGCCGACGTGGTCATGATCGAGGGCCGGCCCTGCGCCAAGGTCGGCCGCCGCTACCGGCCGAACCCCCGGCTCGAGGTGGTGACCTAGTCTGCGCAACGTCACGATCGTGGTCGACGTGCTCAACGGATTCTGCAAGCAGGGGAATCTCGCCTCACCGCGCTGCGATGCCGCGATCCCGCGCATCCGCGACGTGATCGAAGCCCGCCGGCAGGCCGGCGACCAGCTGATCTTCCTGGCCGACACCCACGACCCGGACGACCGCGAGTTCGAGGTCTTCCCGGTGCACTGCGTGCGCGGGACGACCGAGTCGGAGGTGGTCCCCGAGCTCCAGCCACTGCTGCAGGGCGCCACCCTGATCCGCAAGCGCCGCTACTCCGGCTTCTTCGAGACCGACCTGGAAGCCCGGCTGCTCGCCGCCCAGCCAGAGCAGGTCACGGTGGTCGGCGTCTGCACCGATATTTGTGTCCTGCATACCGTCGCCGACCTGCGCAACCGCGATTACCGGGTGGTGGTGCCGGCCTTGGCCGTCGCGACCTTCGATGCGCCCGGCCATCCCGGCGACGAGGTGCAGCGCTGGTCGCTGGCCCATCTCACGGGCGTGCTGGGCGCCCGCGTTCTCGAGACCTAGGCTCCCTCACTTCGAGAGGTCGGGCGGCGGTCGCCCGTCTTAGGATTATGAGTCTCTCGATATAATCTAATCCGTCAATGGCCAGTATGTATACGGGGTCGTTTTGCCCCGGCTGCGGCTACAAGCTCAAGCCCGACAGCCGGTTTTGCTCCCAATGTGGCGGGTTGGTGGGAGCTCGGCGCGGGCGACTCCGGGTCCGCCCCTGGATGGTGGCGCCGGCCGTCTTTTTGGCGGTCCTGCTGGTAGTCCTTCCCGGTCTGCTCTATGTCTGGGCCGGACTCCCCTCGACCGCCAACCTCAGCACCGCCCGCCTCCCCCTCTCGACCCGGATCTACGACCGGACGGGGACCATCCTGCTGGCCGAGATCCACCAGGGGTCCGAGCGGCGGCACATCGTGCCGCTGAGCCAGGTGGCCCCCGCCATGCGCCAGGCGACGATTGCGGTCGAGGACCGCTCCTTCTATTCGCACAACGGCCTCAACCTCCTCCGCACCGGCCAGGCCGGCCTCCAGGACCTCCTCCACCTGCGCTTCGACCAGGGCGGCAGCACGATCACCCAGCAGCTCGTCAAGAACATCTACCTCTCGGAGGATCGGTCCGTCCTGCGCAAGCTCGACGAAGCGATCCTCGCCGTCGAGATCGAGCACCAGTACTCCAAGGCCCAGATCCTCGAGGCCTATCTGAACCGGATCTACTACGGCAACCGGTCCTATGGGGTGGAGGCGGCGGCGCAGACCTACTTCGCTAAGCCCGCTAACCGGCTGACCCTGCCGGAGGCCTCCTTCCTCGCCGGCCTGCCGCAGGCGCCCACCGAGCTCGATCCCTTCAGCAACCTCATCGGGGCGAAGGCGCGGCAGCGAGTTGTGCTGGATGCGATGGTCAAAGCGCGCGACATCACGGCCGCCCAGGCGCAATCGGCCTATGGACAGAAACTCACACTGCAAAAGCCGTCGACCGCCGACGACGTCAAGGCGCCCGGCTTCGTCCACTGGGTGGCGGCGCAGCTGGAGAAGACCTATGGCCCCGATCTGCTGAAGAACGGCGGCCTGACCGTGACGACCTCGCTCGACTGGAACCTGCAGTCGATCGCCGAGCGCCAGGTGCGGTCCAAGGTGATGGCGCTGGGGAGTCAGCACGTCACCGACGGCGCCCTGGTCGCCCTCGATCCCAGGAGCGGCGGCGTGTTGGCGATGGTCGGATCAGCCGGCGCCGACGTGCCCGGCGGCGAGTACAACATGGCGATCATTCCGCGGCAGCCGGGGTCCGCGTTCAAGATGTTTACCTATACCGCCGCCATCGAGGCCGCAAAGTTCACCATGGCCTCCTGGGTGCAAGACGCACCGCTACGGGTTCAGCTTTCGGATGGCACGATGTACACGCCCCGCAACTACGATGGCCGTTACCACGGCTGGCAGCCGATCCCCAATGCGCTGGGAAATTCGCTCAACATCCCGGCGGTCAAGGTCGAACTGGGCACTGGCATCGATCGCGTCGTTGACGTCGCACGCCGCATGGGAGTGCGGACCCTGACCCAACCGGCGACCAGCTATCAGCCGAGCCTGACGCTGGGCGGCTACGAGGTGCCGCTGATCGACATGGCGACCGGCGCGAGCACCCTGGCGGCCCAGGGCATCTATCGCCACCCGCAAGCGATCCTCAAGATCGTCGCCAACGATGGGTCGACGCTGTATCGCTACGACGCGCAGACCAACGGCAAGCCGGCGCTCAGCCCCCAGGTCAGCTTCATCATGGCGCAGATGCTTTCCGACGACCGCAATCGCTCGCTCTCGTTCGGTCGGAACAGCGACCTCGTGATCCCGGGCCACCACGTCGCCGCCAAGACCGGGACGACGAACGACTTCCGTGACAACCTGACGGTGGGCTTTACGCCGAACCTGGCGGTGGCCGTCTGGGTCGGCAATGCCGACCACACGCCGATGCGAAACGTCAGCGGCATCGTCGGGGCCGCGCCGATCTTCCACGGCGTCATGAGCGAGGCACTCACCGGCCAGCCGGACAGCTGGTTTGCGGTTCCGGACGGGCTGCACGCGGTCAACATGAACGGGTACGTCGCCTACCTGCTGCCGGGCACCGAGCGGGTGGGGCAGTCGCAGCAGCCGCCGCCGCCGTCAGATTGCGAAGAGGGCTGCAGCGGCGGCCAGGGCCGCCACAAAAAGCATGGCTAAGCCGGTCAGCGCGGCTCGCCCCGCAGGCTCGCTCTTCTGCTAAGCCTGGGGGGGACGTTCGCGCGTAACGGACGCCCCAGGGGGCGACGCCGCGCCACCACTCTTGAGCGACTCGACCTGGCGCGTCAGCTCGGCGACCTGGCGCTCGAGGTTGGCGACCTGATCGCGCGTCGCCATCGATGACCGGGCGCTTCGGACGCTATCCTGCACGCGCCGGCCCAGATCTTCACCGGCATGACGGGTGCGGGATGCGAACTCGTCGAAACGCCGGCGGCCCTCCTCCCGGCTGACCTGCCCCTGGTGCAGCCAGGTATCGATCATGCGATCGCCCTGCTCGAAGGCCCAGCTCGCCGCGCCGAGCATGATGGTGAAGCCGTCCCGTACCGCCTCGCGGATCCGCTCGCTGCCCGGCGAGTGGTCGTGCTCGTGTTCGTGCTCGCTGCCTGGGGGATGTTCGTGCTCTGCCATGCGCTAAGTTTAGGCGAGGCCATGCCAATTTACGAGTACCGCTGCGCCGACTGCGGCAAGCGGCCTTCCATCTTCTTTCGAAGCCTGGCCGCGGTCGAGGCCGCGCCGGCCTGTCCGCTGTGCGGCGGCCCCCACCTGACCCGCCTGATCTCGCGGACGGCGCAGGTGCTCTCGGAAGACAGCCGCCTCGACCGGCTGAGCGATAGCGACCTTTCCGATGTCGACGAGAACGACCCGCAGAGCATGGCGCGCTGGGCGAAGAAAATGGGCCAGCAGATGGGTGGCGACGAGCTCGGCGAGGACTTCGACCAGGTGGTGGACGAGATGGGCGAGGCGGGCCCCGATGGTCCGGCCGACAGCGAGGACGACGACCTGTGACGGGGGCCCGCATCGCGCGGCTCCTCGGGCGCGAGATTCTCGATTCGCGAGGGAACCCGACCGTCGAGGTCGACGTCGTGCTGGAGTCCGGCGCGGTGGGCCGGGCGGCCGTACCGTCCGGCGCGTCGACCGGCACGCACGAGGCAGTCGAGCTGCGTGACGACGATCCGAGCCGCTTTCGCGGCAAGGGAGTCCGCAAGGCGGTGGGACACGTCAATGGCGAAATCGCGGTGGCGCTGCGCGGGGCCGACGCCAGTGACCAGCGAGGTATCGACGAGCGGCTGATCAACCTCGACGGGACGGCGAACAAATCACGGCTGGGCGCCAATGCCGTGCTGGGTGCGTCGCTGGCGGTCGCGCGCGCGGCGACCCTGGCGGCGGGCCAACCGCTCTATCGCTATCTGGCCCAGGGCCATGAGTTGCTGATGCCGGTGCCGATGATGAACATCCTCAACGGCGGCCGGCATGCGCAGACAAAGGTCGACTTCCAGGAATTCATGGTGGTACCGGCCGGCGCTCCGACCTTTTCGGAAGGACTTCGCTGGGGAACCGAAGTCTTTCACGCGCTCAAGGACATCCTGCACGAGCGCGGACTGAGCACCGGACAGGGCGACGAGGGCGGCTTCGCCCCGGAGCTGGACGCCAACGAGGACGCCATGCGGCTGCTGGTCGACGCCATGGAGCGCAGCGGGCACCAGCCCGGGACCGACGTTTTCATCGCCCTGGATCCCGCCGCCTCAGAGTTCTACCGCGACGGCCGCTACCAGTTGACCGGCGAGGGACGCAGCCTCGTGGCGCAGGAATTGATCGATCGGTGGGCCGCCTGGATCGATCGCTACCCGGTCATCTCGATCGAAGACGGGCTCGCCGAAGACGACTGGGAGGGCTGGCGGTCGCTGACCAGCACGCTCGGCAAACGGGTGCAGCTCGTGGGTGACGACATCTTCGTCACCAACGTGGTCCGCCTTCGCCACGGCGTCGAGGATGGGATCGCCAACAGCATCCTGATCAAGGTCAACCAGATCGGCACCCTGACCGAAACTCTCGAAACGATGGCCACCGCTCGGCGGGCCGGCTACAGCACCGTGATCTCGCACCGATCGGGCGAGACCGAGGACACCTTCATCGCCGACCTGGCGGTCGCCACGGGTGCCGGCCAGATCAAAGCCGGTGCCCCATCACGCTCGGAACGCGTGGCGAAGTACAATCGGCTCCTGCGGATAGAGGAAGAGGTGGGTAGTACCGCACCGTACCCGAGGCGCGCCGCGTTCGTCCGTGTCTAGGCGCCCTCCGCGCGGATTCTTCGAGGGTGGCGAGTCACCGTTCGGTCGCTTGCCCACCGAGCCCAGCTTCCCCACCATCCGGGTCTCGCGACGGGGAGTCTTCTGGGTCATCCTCGCCGCGGCCCTGCTGCTTCTGCTCTTCCTCCTGAAGCCGTTCGCGACCCTGTACACCGACTATCTGTGGTTCCGCGCGCTCGGCTACAGCGGCGTGTTCGGGACGCGGTTTCAGGCGCAGATCTGGTCGTTCTTCATTTTCGCCTTCCTCTTCTGCGTGATCGGGGCGGCAAATCTGCTGGTCGCCCTCAACACCAACACCGGCCGGCGCCTCTCGTCGATCGGCATCCGCCAGCGCTTGCTGAGCGCGCCCTCCACGTTTCTTGCCCTGCTGGTCGTGATTCTGCTCGGCCTGCTCTTCGGCCGGATCGCGGCGAGTCAGTGGCAGACGATCCTCGCCTTTTTCAATCAAAAGTCTTTCAACGTCCAGGATCCGATCTGGCACCAGGACGTGTCCTTCTATGTCTTTACCCTCCCCTTCTACCGTTTCGTCTGGGGCTGGCTCCTGGGTGTGGTCATCCTGATGATGCTGGTCGCGGTCGTCGTCTATGCCTCGAGGGCGGGCTTCCAGAACTTTCTGTTTCCCGCCCGGGCGGTGCGCCATCTCTCGTTGCTGGCGGCGGCCTTTGCCCTGCTGCTCGCCGTCCATTACCGGCTCGACCTCTACGAGCTCCTGCTGAGCCGGCGCGGGTTCGTCAACGGCGTGGGCTATGCGGACGTGGCCGCTCGCATCCCTGCCTACTGGATCATGACGGTGCTGATGGTGTTGATTGGCATCGGCCTGCTGGTCAATGCTGGCGGGGCGCGCCTCACGCTGCTGCCCGCGGCGCTGGTCGCCTGGCTCGGGGCGGCGTTCGTCCTGCTGGTCATCTTCCCGGGCATCATTCAGCGCTTCCAGGTGGCGCCCAGCGAGCAGTCCCGCGAGGCTCCCTACATCAAGAATGAGATTGCCTTTACCCGTCAGGCGTATGGCCTCGCCGGTATTGCCGATCGTCCCTTCACGCCCCACGACACGATCACCGCGGACGCGGTCGCCCGCAATCCGCAGACGGTCCAGAACGCCCGGCTCTGGGACCCGCAGCTGGCGCTGCCGGCCGCACTCGAGAATCAGCAGAGCCTCCGCACCTACTACACGATCTACGACGTAGCCGTTGACCGCTACCAGCTCGGCGACCAGTACCTGCAGCTGCTACTTTCGGCCCGGGAACTGGACACCTCGGGGCTTCCCGCCCAAGCCCAGAACTGGGTCAACCAGAAGCTGCAGTACACGCATGGATACGGCGTGGTCGCCGCCCGCGCCAACCAGGCAACCGCCGAGGGCGACCCGGTCCTGACGCTCAAGAACATCCCTCCGACTGGCGAGCCACCGGTGACGCAACCAGCCCTCTATTTTGGCCGGCACGCCACCGACTACGTGCTGGTGGACTCCAAGCAAGCCGAGCTGGATTATCTGGCCGAGACCACCCACCTGACACGCTGGCAGGGCAAGGCCGGCGTCGCTCTCTCCTCCGGGCTGCGCAGCCTGGCGTTCGCGATCCGCTTCGGCGACATCAACCTCTTGATCAGCCCGCAGCTCACCGCACAGACCCAGGTCCTCTTCAACCGATCGGTGCAGGACCGGGTCACCGCGCTGGCCCCATTCCTGCAGTTCGACGGGGACCCGTACATCGTGGTGGTTGACGGCAAGCTGTACTGGATCCTCGATGGCTTCACGACCACCGACCACTACCCGTACAGCAAGATGTTCGTCGAGGAAACGAACCCTCTGAACGGCATCAACTACGTGCGGAACTCCGTCAAGGTCGTGGTCGACGCGTATGACGGGACGACGACCTTCTACCAGATCGACACCAAGGATGCCCTGCTCAACACCTACGCCTCGATCTTCCCCGGACTCTTCAAGCCCTTCAGCACCATGCCCGCCGGGCTGCAGGCGCACATCCGCTATCCCCGCGACCTCTTCAATGTTCAGGCGCAGTTGTTCCAGACCTATCACGTCCAGGACCCGAACACCTTCTACACCCGCGAGGATCAATGGCAGATCGCCAAGGAGAACCTGGAGCAGGCTCGAGGCCCAGCGGCGATGCGTCCCTTCTACGTCATCATGCGCCTGCCCGGCGAGTCGAAGGAGGAATTTGTCACCATCCTGCCCTATACGCCGAACGGGAAGACGAACATGATTGCGTACCTGGCGGCGCGCTCCGACCAGCCCGATTACGGGACGCTCTTCGATTTTCGCTTCCCCAAGGACAGCCTGGTGGTTGGACCGCAGCAGGTGGAGTCGAACATCGACCAGGCGCCGGCGATCAAGTCGCAGTTTGCGCTGCTCAACGCGCCCGGATCGAGGGTGATTCGTGGCAACCTGCTGGTGTTGCCGATCGAGACATCGCTGCTCTACATCGAGCCGATCTACCTCGAGGCCGCCAACGTGGCGAAGCCGCAGTTGAAGAAGGTGATCGCGGCCACCGGGCAGAACGTCGTGATGGAAGATACCCTCGACAAAGCGCTGGCGGCTCTACTCGGCCAGGCCACGCCGACGACCCCCACGGGACCCAGCACGCCGCCCAGCGGCACAGTGGCCCAGCTGATCGCCTCGGCCAAGGCCCACTATGACCAGGCGCAGAAGGACTTGGCGGCCGGCAACTTTGTCGGTTACGCGCAGGAGATCACGACCGTGGGTGACATCCTCAAGCAGCTCACGGCGCTGCAGCCGAGCGCCTCGGCCACCGCCTCCCCGAAGGCCTCGCCCTAACGTCTCAAACGCTCGCATCGCACTAACCTCTCAAACGCTCGCATCGCACTGAAGCGCGGCTCGCGTGGGGCGACGCCCCGTCCCCTAGGGTCCGCCCCTGGGACGATTCACCCGGAGATAGAAAAAGGCGCTTGCTCGTCGCAAGCGCCCCTCCGAGCCCCCCGGAACCTGGTTAGCGAGGACCGGGCAACGTGTCGGCGACGGCGAGGATCGCGGCGGCGACGGTGGCGATGAGCGCGAACAACCGGTACATGAGCACCCTCCTTCAGAGACCGGGCGCCCCGACCGATCAGCCGGAATCTATCACCCAGTCCAATTTGGTGTCAATATACTTTCCATCAGAGCGTTTAGTAAAGCTATACCGTGGGAGGCATTATGAACTCAGTTGGAGAACGTCTTCGAGAG
>VBGO01000052.1 GCA_005882525.1 Chloroflexota bacterium | reverse complement strand
GGTCAGATGTTTCCGGATCGCGAATCGTTCCTGGATCCGCCGGGCGAGCGCCGGCTCAGCGGAGGCGAACGCGGACCAGCTCGCCATCAACCGGCGCCGAACCATTGGCGCCGCATGGGGAAGAGGTAGCGGTCGGTCAGAACGTTCAGCAACCGGCGGGCGGCGGCAAAATTCTCGCTGACCTCGGCGAGCACACCGGCCATAGCGGTCTCGCGATCCGTCGCCTGCTGGGCAACCCGATAGGCGCGCCGTCCGAGCTGCTCGAGTAGCCAGACGCCGTCGCGGTTCTCGGACCGCTCCCGATCGACCCTGGGCAGGGCCCGCTCCAACCCGCGGCGCTCGCGCTCGGCGACCAGTCGTTCGCCGGCGTAATCGGGGAAGATGCCGGTCAAGAAGAGCGACAGGTCACCCAGCCGGCGATAGACCGACGGGCGCTCAGCCACCGGCACGAGCTCGGCCAGTTCGATCAACCGGATCGGGTCCAGCTCGCTGAAGCGGCGGCGCCGCCAACCGCGCCTGGTCTGGACAAGCGTGCTGCCGCTGGCCACCCTGGTGTACGAGGCGAGCAGCTGCGCCAGGAAGAAACGCCGCAGCGGATCCGCCCCGAAGTCGCGGAGACTGTTCGTCTCGAACACGGGGACGCGCTGCCGCGGCCCGACCCAATCCTCAACGAACGACACGTGACCGAGGTCGCGAACGATGCGGTGGATCAGAACCGCGAAGATCAGGAATGGCGAGCCTCGAAGCAGCGGCTCTCGCCCCGGTACCGCAAACAGCATGCGGAAGGTCTCCGGGCTGTCGATCAGCGCTGCGAGCCGCTCCGGATCGCGTCGCACGTCGTCCCCACCCGCCTGCGCGCTCGAGAGAAGGCTCAGATCCGCATCGGACAAATGCTCGAGATAGAGCAGACCAACCACCTCCCTATGATGCGACGCGCCGCTTAGACTTAGCCGGCAAATGCGCCCCGATGATGAGTGTCCGTATCCAAAACCATTTCCTGAGGACTTTGCGAGTTGCCCCGCCTACCAGGCTCGCCAGTTCATTCCGCTCGACACCCACTACCAGCCGCTCGAGCCGGTTCTCACCTGCCGTCACCTCGAGACCCGGGCATTGCCGGAGCGCCATCGCTGGTATGCGGCCTGCGCCCTTGGGGTTGACGACGCTCGGCGCGCCTGGGCGCGCCAGGTCGGGGTGGCCCGCCTCGGGCGGATTCGGGCGGTCCAACGCGAGCTGGCCGCGGCGACTGCACCGTATACTTCCCGCCTCTGGGAACTGAAGGGTCAGCAGCTACGCGCGCTCCGAGACGGACGGGATGCCGAGCCGGCCACCACCGAGCTGCGCCGGCTTGCCGGGCAGATGACCGCGGAACTCGACCAGTTCCTGCGAGAGCGCAGCCGAGCCTTCAGCGAAATCGACATGCCGATCGACGCGGCCCGGCAATTGATTATCGTGGCCGTCGACCGCTTCATCAGCACGCGATTCGCAGCCGAGATCAGCTTCGACGTGCCGGATGACGTGCTCCAGCGGTTCCCCGAGCCGGTCCGTACCTTCTTCCGCCCGGCCGCGCCGGGACGTTAGCCCCGGCCTTCGGTCGCCTCGGCCTTGCCGGCCAGGCCTTTGAGCAAGGCGGGGAAGGTGTCCGCGATCTGGCGGCCCATCATCCCGCCCACCAGCCCACCCAGCGGGCCCCCGACCCGAATGGCCTGACTGATGGTCGTCGTCCCGGTCGGCCCGGCGGCAATGCGGCAGTCGAAGGCGAACCGGGTCAGCGGAATGACGGTGGTCTCCAACCGGAAGGACTTCCCGGGGACGACCTCGGTGAGTTGAACGGCGCGGGTCCC
This sequence comes from Chloroflexota bacterium, assembly GCA_005882525.1. Lineage (GTDB taxonomy): Bacteria > Chloroflexota > Dormibacteria > CF-121 > CF-121 > CF-13. The sequence goes on along the minus strand of VBGO01000052.1, from coordinate 5,436 downwards.
TTGCTTGGTTTTCATGCTCCCGGTGGTGCCGGCGGCAAACGGTCCGTTCAGTGCCATCGACTGCACGTCCGGGTTCCATTCCTGCCACCGGGACGTATCCGTCCAGACCTTCCATACCGCTTGGGGACTTGCTGCCGTCTCGACTGAGCGTTCGTTGCTTGCCAACCCCATTCCTCCTGTCGTGCTTAGCGTTGCCGGGCGCGCCCGCGATTGAGAAGAAGGTACACGAGTCCGGCGACGATGAAGCCGATGAAGTAGCCGAAGTCAGCCCCGCCGAACAGCGCGTGGAACCAGCCCTTGAAGAAGGTTTCGGACATGAAGGGGATCGAGACGCCCAGCCCGATGGCAAATGCGATCGCCCCGTTCCAGTTCCATGGCGGCGCCTGGCTGAAGCCCATGGGCTCGCGGTTCTTGAACACGTAGAAATCGAGCAGGACGACGGCCAGCCAGGGCATGATCCAGTAGTCGAGCACGATCAGGAAGTTTTGATAGTTCTGGGTGAAGTTCTGGTAGCCGACCAGCGCCAGGACGAAGCCCAGGGCGCCGCCCAGGACCGCCAGCTGCCAGCGCGGCAGACGGACGTCCAGCACCTTGGCCGACATCGTGTTGGAATAAAGATTCAGCACGTTGGCCGTCGTCGCACCCAGGATCACCGCGATCACCGCGAAGGCGCCGAAGCCGCCCATCGCGGTTTTGAGCGCCGCGATCGGAGTGGACGCGCCCGGCGTCAGGATCGCGACCAGCAGGCCGACGACCTCGGTGAGGAATGAGGCCAGCACGGCGCCGATGAAGACGTAAATGGCGATGTACGAGCGCGAGGTGATCTCCGGCAGGTAGCGCGAATAGTCGGAGGCATACGGCGACCAGCTCATGATGTAAGAGAAGGAGATAGCGAGCACGATGGCGAACAGCGCCAGGGTGCCGCCTACCGGCTTCGGGTGCCAGTTGGCGATGGTCGAGCCGTGCGTCAGCGCGATGACGGTCGCGATCGCGAACAGCACCCCGAGAATCAGGACCATGTACCGTTCGAATTCCTGGATCAGGTTGTGGCCGTAGATGACGAGCAGGGTCTGCACCGCGACCAGGACGGCGGCGGCCGCTGGGAACGGTAGTCCGGGGACCAGCAGCTGGATCGCGAAGCTGCCCAGGATGGTGTTGACCGTGAACCATCCCGCCGTGCTCAGCCAGTTCAGCGCCGCCGGGATATAGCCGCCTACCCGGCCGAACGCCCGGCGGCCAATAAACATTTGCGGATAGCCCGCCGCCGGCCCCATCGCCGCCGACCAGGCCAGCACCAGCCCGCCCAGGATGTTTCCCAGCGCCAGAGCCAGGATGGCGGGGCCTACCGACAGGCCGAGGGCAACCGGGACGAAGCCGATCGCGTAGTCGGCGATCGTCAGGTTCGCCGCCAGCCAGAGCCAGAGCAACTGGCGGCTGTGGCCGTGCCGCTCCGCGAAGGGAATATGCTCGATCGAATACGGCTCGGGGACGGTGACCCGATCCCCGTAACGAGGGGACTCATCCACGGCTAACAGCCTAACAAGGTCCTGTCGGGCCTTCTGTCGATTTCAGGCTCTTCTCGTTCGTCGTACTGTACAAAGCGGCGAGAGCCGCGGAACCGCAAGGAGGACCGAAGACGATGAAATACGTATTGCTATTCGGCGAGACGAAAGACCGCGCCAAGCAGTGGGAAGCGATGCCGGAGGCGCAGAAGCAGGCGGCCTACGGCCCGATCAATGAGTGGTTCGGCAAATACTCGAGCAAGATCACCGGGGGACACGAGCTCCAGCCGGAGCGCACCGCGACGACGGTCAAGTTCAACAACGGGAAAGCGGTGGTCACGGATGGTCCCTTCATCGAGGGCAAGGAGGCGATCGGCGGCTACGCCGAGGTCACCGTGGCCGACCTGGACGAGGCGATCGAGATGGCGAAAGGTTGGCCGACGGGAGGGCCGGTCGAGGTTCGTCCGGTGGTCGATCGGGGTGAGCCGCAGCGATAGGCGAACAGCGGTCCGCGACCGACGCTGCGCTCACCGCCGTGTTCCGCAAGGAGACCGGCAGGTTGACCGCGGCGTTGGTCCGGGCCCTGGGCGATTTCGACCTGGCCGAAGAACTGGTCCAGGAGGCGCTGCTCGAGGCGGTCGAACACTGGCCGAAGGACGGGATTCCGGAGAAACCGGGAGCCTGGTTGCTGACGACGGCTCGGCGCAAGGCCGTCGACCAGTTTCGGCGCCAGGCGCGCTACCGGGACAAGCTCATGCAGCTCGAGCGAGCCGTGATGACGGTTGATGCGGCGGAGGGCGACGATCGGCTCCGGCTCATCTTCACCTGCTGCCACCCGGCGCTTTCGCGCGAGGCACAGGTCGCGCTCACGCTGCGGGCGGTGGCCGGCCTGACGACGGCGGAAATCGCTCGCGCCTACATCACGAGCGAGGCGACCATCGCGCAGCGGATCGTGCGCGCCAAGCGAAAGATCGTCGACGCCAAGATTCCGTACCGGGTACCCGCCGAGCACGATATGGGCGAACGCCTCGAGGAAGTCCTGGCGGTGCTCTACCTGATGTTCAACGAGGGCTACCTGTCGACAACAGGCGACCGGGCCTCGAGGCGGGACCTCGCCGAGGACGCGGCCTGGCTGGCCGGGCTCATGGTGCGCCTGATGCCCGAGGAGCCCGAAGCGCTGGGCCTGCTGGCGCTGATGCGCCTGCACCTGGCGCGGGCGGACAGCCGTTTCGACATGGACGGCGACTTGGTGCTCCTTCAGGATCAGGATCGGCGCCGATGGGACCAGGAACGAATTGCCTCGGCGATGGTCGTGCTCCGGCGCGCGGCCACCCTCCGACGGTCGGGACCCTACCAGCTCCAGGCGGCGATCGCCGCCTGTCACGCCGAGGCAAAAACGTGGCAGGAAACCGACTGGCGGCAGATTGTCGCCCTCTACGATGCGCTCCTGGACCTGATGCCGTCGCCGGTGGTGCAGCTCAACCGGGCGATCGCGCGGCGCTACCTGGACGGGGCCCCGAAGGCCCTGGCCGACGTCGATCGTCTCGCCGAGGCGCTCGACGGCTATTACCTCTTTCATGCGGCCCGAGCCGAGATGCTCCGCGATCTCGGCCGCGACGCCGACGCCCGCCTGGCCTTGCGTCGTGCCCGGGACCTGACCGACAATCCGGCCGAGCGCGCGCTCCTCGAGCGGCGGATGGGCTAACCCGACCGCGGAACCGACCGGTCCAAGTAAGGTTGTCGCGATGCGCAGCCTGATGACCCTGGGCCTTGGCTGCAGTGGCTGTGTCACCTTGCTCGGTATCCTGCTCAGCCTAACGCTGGTCGCCATCCACATCGGCTTTCCCCTGGTTGTGATCGGGGTGCTCGGCCTGATCGGGTTTGGCGTCGGCCGAGCCGTCTTTCGGGAACCACCGCGCGATCTCTGAACCGCCATGAGCGAGCAGGACCTTCGGTATCCGCCCATCGGCGACTACGGCATGATCGGCGACCTGCGGTCCGCTGCGCTGGTCAGCAAGCGGGGCGTCGTCGACTGGATGCCGATCGCCATCAAGTACAGGAAGCTGAAACCGCCGGAGTCGCTGCGCTTGATCCGAATGATGCAACCGATTGCCGGCTCGACCGACTGGCGCGTCATCTTCAAGCCACGATTCGACTATGGGCGGCTGACGCCGTCGCTGACGTCGATCCGGCCTGGGCTGCTCCGGGCGGAAAGTCCCGAGGGCAATGTCTTTCTGCAGTATCCGGAGGCGGCAAGGGTCGGACTGGCCGACGGCGAGGCGACCATCACCGGACGGGTCATGCCCGGGCGCCGGGCCGCCGTGCTGCTCCATTACACCGAGCGCGGCGGCAAGCCGCCTGCACCGATATCGCTGGACGAGGCGCACACCTACCTGCATCAGACGGACGACTACTGGGTCGACTGGCTTCGCTCATCGACCTATCGGGGGCGGTTCGACGAGCCGCTGCACCGATCGGCGCTGGCCCTGAAGCTGATGCAGTACCTGCCAACCGGCGCCTTCGTCGCGGCTCCCACGACGTCGCTGCCAGAGAGCCTCGGCGGGTCGCTGAACTGGGACTACCGGTATACGTGGATCCGCGATACCTCCGACCTGGTGAACGCGCTTCACCAGTTGGGGTTCGAGGCTGAGGTCGATGCGTTCCTGCGCTGGGTCCGCATGGCCCATGATCGGCATCCCGAGCATTTCCAGATCATGTACACGATCGACGGCGAGGACCGCGTGCCCGAGTATGTCCTCGACGACCTGGAAGGCTACCGTGGATCAAAGCCCGTGAGGATCGGCAACGCCGCGGTCGAGCAGGTGCAGCTCGACATCTACGGCGAACTACTCCAAACCGCCTACACGGCCTGGCAATCTCGCAAGCAGCTGCCCAAGCCGCGAAGGGCGATCCTGCTCGGCGTCGTCGATTACATCGTCGATCACTGGCAGCTTGAAGATTCCGGAATCTGGGAGTCGCGCCGCCGGCCTCGGCGCTACCTCTATTCCCAGGTGATGCTGTGGGCCGGGATGGACCGTGCCCTCAAACTCGACCGGTCGCTGCGGATGGGAAAAGTTCGCAGAGCTGCTGTGCGGCGTACCCGCGACCTGATCAAGCGTCAGGTGCTCGAGCTCGGCTACGACCGGGAGATCGGCGCCTTCACGCAGGCGCTCGGTCACAAGGACCTCGATGCCACGGCGCTGGCGGTGCCGATGTACGAGATGCTGCCGGCGACCGACCCGCGGGTGGTTTCGACGGTCAGGGTGTTGCAGGAGAAGCTGAGCAATAGGGGCTTCCTCTACCGTTACGTCCCCGCGGAATCCGAGTTTCACCAGCCGGAGGGTGTCTTCATCATCTGCACGCTGTGGCTGGTCAACGTGCTCGCCCAGATGGGCCGGCAGGAGGAGGCGGAGGCGCTCTTCAGCCGGGTGACCGAGACGGCGAACGACCTCGGGCTCTTCGCCGAGGAATTCGATCCGGACACGGGCGAGATGCTGGGCAACTTTCCGCAGGCGTTGACGCACCTCTCGGTGATCAACGCCGCCTTCAATCTCGAAGGCCGGCCTTCTGGGAAGGGCCGCCGTTCCGGCCGCGCCGACGGCGGATAGAATCGACTCGCTGCGGAGCGGTCGCCTAGTCTGGTCGAGGGCGCGGCACTGGAAATGCCGTAACCGGCGTACCCGGTTCGCGAGTTCGAATCTCGCCCGCTCCGCCACCACGTCCGGTGCTCACTGAGGGGAACGGCCCCTGAGTCTGGGGATTATGTGGGCACCGCCATGGCGGGTGCCAGCGAACATATTGCTTGGAGATCGCGGCATTTCCCTGAAAATCGGCTGGGTCCGTGCGGTAATGCCGCGACCCTTGAGGCGTAAGAGGCGCGTCATTAGATACGCGGCGTATCACCGCGGCCATCCCGCTGATCGCTGCTCGCCTA
>VBGO01000051.1 GCA_005882525.1 Chloroflexota bacterium | reverse complement strand
GCCTATCTCCAGACGTTCGCGGCGGAACCGGCCGAGGGTTTGCCCGAAGGGTTTTGCGGCGGCGCGGTCGGATACCTCGGCTACGAGGCCGCCCGCTATCTCGAGCGCCTCCCCGTCCCCGATACGGACCCGCTGGAGGTGGCGGACGGCGTGTTCCTCATCACCGACACGCTCGCCTGTTTCGACCATGTGCGGCACCGGTTGAAGCTGGTCACCCATGTCCGCACCCAGCGGCCCCCGATCGAATCGCGCTACGCCGAAGCGGTGGCCCGGATCGACGACCTCGCCCGCCGGCTGAACCGTACGGTTCGCCTCAAAGCGCTGGAACCGGCCGACCGGCCCGCCGCTTCCAGCCTCAACGGCCGGATGTCTGAACCAGAATTCTTCGAGGCGGTCGAGCAGGCCAAGTCACACATTCTGGCTGGAGACATCTACCAGGTGCAGGTCGCCCAGCGCTTCACGGTGCCGCTCGAGGGCGACCCCTTCGATGTCTACCGGCTGCTGCGGGCGTTGAATCCATCGCCCTACATGTATTTCCTCAAACTGCCGGCGATTACCATCGTGGGCACATCGCCCGAGATCCTGGTGACGGTGCAGGGACGCAACCTGCGCTATCGGCCGATCGCCGGTACCCGGCGTCGAGGCCGTGACGATGTCGCCGACCGGCGGATGGAGGAGGAGCTGCGCTCCAGCGAGAAGGAACGCGCCGAGCATGTGATGCTCGTCGACCTGGGTCGCAACGACCTCGGGCGCGTCTGCGAGATCGGCAGCGTCAAGGTCACCGAGCTGATGACGGTCGAGCGCTACTCACACGTCATGCACCTGGTTTCCAACATCACCGGGCGGCTGCGCCCGGACTGTACCCCAATGGATGCCCTTCGCGCCTGCTTCCCAGCGGGTACCGTGACCGGGGCGCCGAAGATCCGCGCCATGGAGATCATCGCCGAGCTCGAACGGGAGCGGCGCGGTGTCTATGCGGGAGGGATCGGTTACTTGAGCTTTACCGGTGACCTCGACACCTGCATCGCGATTCGAACCATGGTGGTCAAGGACGGTCTCGCCACGGTTCAGGCTGCGGCCGGCATCGTTGCGGACTCGGTGCCGGCGGAAGAATTCCGGCGCTGCTCCAGGCGCTGGCCGGGGCGGGCTGACGTGGACCCCAGCGAGGTCGTGCTCGTGATCGACAACTACGATTCGTTCACCTACAACCTCGTCCAGTACCTGGGTGAGCTGGGCGAGCGGGTCGTCGTCAACCGCAACGATCAGATCACGTTGGAAGACATCACCATGCTGAGCCCGCTGGCTGCGGTCCTCTCGCCCGGGCCGGGAACCCCTGCCGAGGCCGGCATCTGCAAGGATCTCCTGCTGGAGCTGGGGCCATCGCTTCCAACGCTCGGCGTCTGTCTGGGTCACCAGTGTCTCGGTGAAGCCTACGGCGGTCGAGTGCGAAAGGCGCAGCAGGTCATGCACGGTAAGGTCTCGCGGGTGCTCCACCAGGAGCAATCCGTCTTTCGTGGCATCCCGAGCCCCTTCGCCGCCACCCGCTATCACTCGCTGGTGGTCGAGCGCGACGGCCTGCCATCGGACCTCGAGGTTACCGCCTGGACCGATGACGGCGTCGTGATGGGGCTGCGCCATCGTCAGTACCCGCTCGCCGGGGTGCAGTTCCACCCGGAGGCGATCCTCACCGAGCATGGGCACACGTTGCTGTCGAATTTCTTACAGGATGCCCGCGCCTGGCGGAATAGAACGACTGACAAATGAGTTGAGTCTTACTGTGCACCATATTCAAAGGTCCCGTCACGATTTCGTAGCGTCCGTCCGATGCTTTCGAAATAGTGGGCGGGTATGCTGACCAGCGTCATGCTGAGATCCCAGAGTGATCGCCCGCGGTTGGCGATCATCGCCCACGACGGCAAAAAAGCCGACCTCGTGGCGTTTGCCACGTTCAATCGCAGCCGGCTCGCGCAATACGAATTGATCGCGACCGGTGCCACCGGCGACCTGCTGCGCGACAAAGTCGGTCTCGAGGTCGAGGGCGTCACTGCGGGTCCACACGGCGGGGATGTGCAGATTGCCAGCCGGGTGGTCGAAGGTGACGTGGACGCCGTCATTTTTCTGGTGGATCCGCTCGACAAGCATCCACACGATCCGGACATCCAGACCCTGCTGCGGATCTGCAACGTGCGCAACGTTCCACTGGCTACGAACATCGCCACCGCCGACGTCCTGATCAGCTCGCCGCTGCTTCAAGAACTGCGCCCGGCGAGCTAGTTCGAGCGACTGGACCCGACGCGCCGGGCCCAGTCCACTCGGTCGTCAATTCCTATCGGTATCCGCGTCGTTAGGGAACGGTCGGGCGCTGGCCCGCGTTCTCCTGCGCCTCACGTGCGGCGCTCTCACCCGCCTCGTGGGTGGCGTCCTCGTTGGGGGTGAACTTCCCGGTTCCGCCTCCCGGTCGCTGGCCAGAATTCTCCTGGGCCTCGACCGCCGCGCTTTCACCGGCCTCGTGGGTTGCGTCCTCGTTGGACTTGAAGGTTCCGGCGCTCGCGCTCGGATTCGCCGATGCCGCCGTCAACTGGGTTGCCGCGCTGTTGTTGGCCGCCGTGGCCGTGAGCGGACCGGCCAGGGTGGCCCCGATCACGCCGCCTCCGATCAGCGATCCAGCGACGCCGACAATCGTAATGATGCGTTGCGTTGGAGTGATGCTTCTCACCTCCTTCTCATCTGGACTGGTAAGCATGGTGAAACCATTTCCACCACAACCCACTCTGGACCCGCCAACCTTTCAAAACGATTACAGCTGGGGGCCGGCTAGAGGGCTCCGGCGGCCGCGCCCTTCGGCGTAGCCAGGCGGCCCTTGATTCCGTGTGAGCGCGCGGCTCTCACCATCGCCTTACCAACCTCGGCCAGGTTCCGATCGGCGACCGCGATCACACTGCCCCCGGCGCCGCTCAGGGCCGCGCCCAGGGCGCCCGCCTCGATGGCGGCGTCGATCGTGTCCACGAGGTAGGGATAGGCATGAGCGCGCCCCGGTTGGTGGAGCCGATCTTGCATGGCGCTCGCGACCAGCGAGCGGTCCCTGGTCATGCAGGCCAGCACCCACTCCGCGACCCGGCCGAGATTGAACACGGCGTCCTCTCGCGCCGGGCGCCGCGGCACGAGGCGACGGGCCTCGTGGGTGGGAGAGAGCTGGCTTGGGATGAAGAGGACCGGGCGCCAGCGCGATGGCCAATCGAGGCGATGCACCCGGACACCGCCGTTCCCGATCCCGGCAATGCAGAACCCGCCATAGAGCGCCGCGGCCAGGTTGTCGCCGTGGCCTTCCAGAGGGAAGGCCAGCTCGAGGATCCGCTGGGTTGACATTCGAACGACGCGCAGCCTCGCGCCCACGACGATGCCCGCCACGATCGCGGCCGCGCTGCTGCCGAGACCCCGACCGATCGGGATCTCGTTGCTGACGCGGAGTTCGATCCCCTCGAGAGGGCGGCTCCATCCGTCGAACGGCTCCTGGGCGGCTCGCACGAGCAGGTTCCGGCGGTCCAGCGGGACCTCGCCGGCGCCCTCGCCGTCCCACTCGATCGTCGTCTTGCCCGATTCGCGCGCCTCGACCGACAGGTAGAGGTCAAGGGCCAGGGCCAGGACATCGAAGCCCGGTCCGAGGTTGGCCGACGACGCCGGCACCCGGACCGTGACCGTTCTCGGCACGGCTAGAGTTTGAACGCCTCGTGGAGGGCGGTGACCGCCTCTTTGACACGCTCGGCCTGGATGATGCAGGTGATGCGGACCTCCGAGGTGGAGATCATCTCGATGTTGATCCGCCGGTCGGAAAGGGCTTTGAACATCGTCGCCGCCACGCCGGGCTGGCCGCGGATCCCGCTCCCGATCACGGAGACCTTGGCGAGACCATTCTGAGCGAGCACGGTGCGCGCGCCGATCTCCCTGGCGACCCCCCCGAGGATGCGCTCGGCCTCGCGGCCGTCGGCCGACGCTACCGTGAAGGACATATCCGTCACGCCCTCGTGGCTGGCGGTCTGCACGATGACGTCCGCCGCAATATCGGCGTCGGCCAGCGGCGCGAAGATCGACGCCGCGATGCCGGGGCGATCCGGGACACCGACGACGGAGAGCCGGGCGACGTGCTCCTCGTGGGCGATGCCGCGCACCCGATTTCGGTCTTCCATGATCGCCTCCTCCGAACAAATGATGGTACCGGGCCCGGCGTGAAAGCTCGACCGCACGTGCAGCTCCATGGTGTAGGCCTCCGCGATCTCGACGGCGCGCGGGTGCATCACGCGGGCACCGGAGCTGGCGAGCTCGAGCATTTCCGGATAGGCGATCCGAGTCAGGAGCCGGGCCGATGGGACGAAGCGGGGATCGGCCGTGTAGATGCCGCGCACGTCGGTGAAGATCTCGCAGGCCTGCGCCTTCAGGGCGGCGGCCAGCGCCACGGCGGTGGTGTCGGATCCACCCCGCCCAAGCGTGGTCACGTCCATCTCCGTCCCCATCCCCTGGAAGCCGGCCACCACGACGACCCGTCCGTCGGCGAGCTCGCGCTCGATCCGCGCCGGCGTCAGGCCGACGATCCGCGCCCTGGCGTGCCGCCGGTCGGTCTGGATGCCGGCCTGGAAGCCGAGCAGTGACACAGCCGGGACGCCCAGCTCGTTCAGCGCCATCGACATGAGGGGGGCCGAGACGCCCTCACCGGTGGAGAGCAGTTGGTCCAGCTCGCGGGCGGCGGGATCTTTCGCCACCCGGGAGGCCAGGCTGAGCAGCCGGTCGGTCGAGTCGCCCATCGCGCTGACCACGACGACGACGTCGTATCCCGCCCCCTGGCTGGCGGCCACCCGGCGAGCCGCCCGCTTGATCCGTCCCGGGGTACCCAGGGAGCTGCCGCCGAACTTCTGGACGAGGATTGGCCTGGCCACGGTCTCAGGCAGCGCCGACAATAAAGGCCTCCCGGGTCAGCCATTCCGCCAGGAGGACCGCGCCCTTGCCGGCGCCGAGCTTGGTGTTGTGCGAGAGCACCACGTATTTCACGCCGTGGAGTGCCGGCTCGTCGCGGATCCGGCCGACCGTGACCGTCATGCCGTCGCCCGCATTTCGGTCGCGGCGGGGCTGGGGCCGGAAAGGGTCGGGATCGACGCGCAGCAACCGGTCGGGCGCGGAGGGGAGGCCCCTGAGTCCGTCGACGCCGAATCCCTCCATCGCGGCGGTGGCCGCTGCCGTGTCGGCCCGGCGCTCGGTGCCGACGAACACGGCTTCCAGGTGCCCGTCCGAGACATTGACGCGGGTACAGGTGCAGGACACCGTAAATGGGGCGGGCTCGTCCCAGTGACCGAGGATCTTCTTCGTCTCGCGCTCGACCTTCTCCTCTTCGCCGGGGATGAACGGAATCACGTTGTCGATCACATCGAGCGCGAGGACCCCGCCCTGACGCCCGGCACCGGAGACCGCTTGCAGCGAGGTCATCATCACGGTGCGAACGCCGAAGGCTTCGTGGAGCGGCTTCAGTGAAACCGCCAGCCCGGTCGTTGTGCAGTTTGGGATGGGGGCGATGAAGCCGCGCCAGCCGCGCTTGCGGCGCTGATCGTGGAGGGCTTCGGCATGGGCGTCGTTGATCCCGGGGATCAGGATCGGAACATCCGCCTCATATCGAAAGGCGGACGCGGTGCTGACGACGGGTACTCGTTCCGCGAAGCGAGGCTCCCAGACCTCCGCGACCTCTTTCGAGACGGCGCTGAAGACGAGGTCCAGCGGCTGGGCGAGGAGCTGTTCATCGTTGAGGCAGGGCAGCGACAGCAGCGACGCCTGGGGACGGCCGTCGGCAAACCATCGGCTGGCACCGGACGGGTCGCGGAGCGCGTCGCCGAGCGATTTTCCGGCAGAGTTCTCGGATGCGCCAACTGCGACCACGGTGAACCACGGGTGTTGCTCGAGGGCTGCCAGCACCTGCTGGCCGGCGAGCCCGGTGGCGCCGAGAATGCCCACCCGCAGGGTTGGGGTCATGCCACCGCCACCGGAGTTTTCTCCGCCTCGGCCAGCGCCTGGACGAACTCCGACGCGCGGGCTTTGGCCAGCCGGAGCCGTCGGCCGTTGAGCGGCTCGAAGAGCTCGGTGGTCTTCAGCCCGCTGCCGGTGATGCAGATGACCACGGTCTCGTCACGGCGAACCCGGCCTTCGTCAACCAGCTGCCGCAGGCCGGCGACCACCACGCCGCCTGCCGGCTCGCTCAGGATGCCCTCGGTCTCGGCGAGCAGCGCCATGCCACCCACGACCGACGCCTCGGGACAGGCGGTTGCCCAGCCATCGGAGGCGCGCACCGCGCGGGCGGCGTAGCGTCCGTCGGCCGGGTTGCCGATGGCGAGCGACTTGGCGATGCTGTTGGCCCGCACCGGGGTGATGCGATCGAGTCCTTGCCGGACGGCGGTGCTGACGGGCGCGCAACCCTCCGCCTGTGCGGCATGGATGCGAGTTGAGGCCTGGTCGAGCAGGCCAACGCCGACCAGTTCCTGGAAGGCCTTCGCCGTCTTGGCCAGCAGCGACCCGGCCGCCACCGGCACCACGATGTGGTCCGGCGCTCGCCAGCCCAGCTGCTCCACCACTTCGAAGGCGAGCGTCTTGCTGCCCTCCGAATAGAAGGGACGAAGGTTGACGTTGACGATCGCCCACCGATACTGGTCGGCGAGCTCGGCACACAGCCGGTTGACGTCGTCATAGGTGCCGTCGACCTCGACGATGGTCGCGCCATAGGCGCCGGCCGCCCCGACCTTGCCTGGCTCGAGGCCCGCCGGAATGAAGACCAGACCGCGCAGTCCGGCGCGCGCGGCGTAGGCCGCGACCGAGCCCGCCAGGTTGCCGGTCGACGAGCAGGAGAGCGTGTCGAAGCCGTAGGACAGCGCGAAGTTGGTGGCGACCGCGACGTTGCGGTCCTTGAAGGAGCCGGTGGGGTTCAGCGTGTCGTTCTTGACATAGAGGTGATCGAGCCCAAGGGCCTTGCCGAGATTGTTCGCCTGCACCAGGGGCGTGAAGCCGGTCCCCAGGTCGATCGGCTCCCCGGCCGGCACCGGCAACAGCTCGTGGTAGCGCCAGATCGTGTTGGGCCCGGACGCGATTGAGGCTCGGCTGATCCGGTGCCGCACCGCCGCCAGGTCGTAGGCGACCTCCAGCGGTCCGAAGCAGTCCTCGCAGACGTAGGCCGGCTCGAACTCACGGATTCGGCCGCACTCCCGACATCGCAGCGTCTTCACGAATCGCCTCCTCGACACTTGATTTGCCCCCACCCTGCCCTCCCCCGCGAGCGGGGGAGGGAAATAAAAAAGCCCCTGGGTGACAGGGGCCGTATTGTCCGTGACTCACATCATCTTTCAGACTTTCGCCTGACGGACTTTCCACCTTGCCGGGAACCCGGTAGGTTGGCAGGCTTCACTGGGCCGGCCCCTCTGCCACTCTTGATAACGGGTCGATATTCAGTTGTCGGAAAAGCCTAACAGTCCCTGCCTCCGCCTTGCAACTCGACTACGTAATTCGCGGCATCCCGCCATAGACGGGGGTGCACCACTGGCGATAACGCGGGTCTGAGCCCCGGACCGCCCGGAAGTAGGCGTCCTGGAGGCCGAGCGTGATCGCGCCGGGCCGGCCGGAGCCGACCGGGCGGCCGTCAACCTCGACGATCGGCGCCACCTGTGATCCGGTGCCGCACCGCCGCCAGGTCGTAGGCGACCTCCAGCGGTCCGAAGCAGTCCTCGCAGACGTAGGCCGGCTCGAACTCACGGATTCGGCCGCACTCCCGACATCGCAGCGTCTTCACGAATCGCCTCCTCGACACTTGATTTGCCCCCACCCTGCCCTCCCCCGCGAGCGGGGGAGGGAAATAAAAAAGCCCCTGGGTGACAGGGGCCGTATTGTCCGTGACTCACATCATCTTTCAGACTTTCGCCTGACGGACTTTCCACCTTGCCGGGAACCCGGTAGGTTGGCAGGCTTCACTGGGCCGGCCCCTCTGCCACTCTTGATAACGGGTCGATATTCAGTTGTCGGAAAAGCCTAACAGTCCCTGCCTCCGCCTTGCAACTCGACTACGTAATTCGCGGCATCCCGCCATAGACGGGGGTGCACCACTGGCGATAACGCGGGTCTGAGCCCCGGACCGCCCGGAAGTAGGCGTCCTGGAGGCCGAGCGTGATCGCGCCGGGCCGGCCGGAGCCGACCGGGCGGCCGTCAACCTCGACGATCGGCGCCACCTGAACGCCGGTGCCGCAGAGGAACGCCTCGTCCGCCTGGTAGACCTCGGTGCGGTCGACGCTTCGCTCGACGACATCGAGCTCGAAGTCGAGGGCCAGGCGCATCACGCCGGCGCGGGTGATGCCGACCAGGATGTCGTCGGTCACCGGGGGCGTGATCAGGGTCCGACCCTGGACCATGAAGAAGTTCGCGGCGCTCCCCTCGGCGATGTGACCGTCCTCGGTCAGCATCAGGCAATCGTCGTAGCCGGCGGCGTTGGCGTCTTCGGTGGCCAGCGCCGTGTTGATGTAGGCGCCGGTGATCTTGGCGCGCGCCGGGATGCTGTTATCGCTGACCCGCCGCCAGGACGAGATGGTGACGCGTAAGCCATCGATGCGGGAATACGCCCCCATCGGCATGGCGAAGATGGCGACCGCATCCTCGGGCGAGTGCAGATCGACCTTGATCATCGCCGAGGCCTTGTAGGCGAGCGGCCGGACGTAGACGTCGGTCCGGTAGCCGTCGCGGCGGACCAGCTCACGGGTCAGCTCGCAGAGTTGCTCGACGGACTCCTCCAGCTTGATCTTGAGCAGCGCCGTCGACTTGAGAAAGCGCTGGTAGTGCTCGGCCAGCTTGAGCAGGTAGATCTCCTGGTGCTCGGGATTCCAGTAGCCACGGATCCCCTCGAAGCAGGCGGTCCCGTAGTTGAGCGCGTGCGTGCCGACGCTCACCTTCGCCTCGCCGAAGGGAACGATGGCGCCCTGGAAATAGGCAAAGCCGTCGTAGGCGACGTTGGTCGGCGGCGGCGCCGGTTCTTGGGGGAGGAGGGGCTCGACCGCCATCAGGCGACCACCCCGAGCTTGCCCACGGGTGCTGCCTGGGTGCTGCGCACGATATCCTCCAGGTCCCGATCGAGGATGTCTTTCTTGCGGTCGGCCAGCTCGAGGAACTGCTCCCAAGCCCGCCCGAAGGCGGCCTCCGAAAGGTGGTAGCCGAGCTCAGCCAGCCGGAACTGGAAGGCGTGCCGGCCCGAGCGGGGCGAGAGGACGATCCGGCTCTCGCCCATCCCCACGTCTTCGGGCCGCATGATTTCGTAGTTCAGCTTGTCCTTGAGAACGCCGTCTTGGTGAATGCCGGATGCGTGGGCGAAGGCGTTGCCGCCCACCACCGCCTTGTTGGGCTGCACCGGGATGCCGGTCTGCCGGGCCACCAGCGCGCTGACCTCGGCCAGGCGTGTGGTGTCGATTCCGGTCCGCAGCCCGAGCGATTTCTCCCGGGTGCGCAGGATCATGACGACCTCTTCGAGCGAGGCGTTGCCAGCCCGCTCGCCGATGCCGTTGATGGTGCATTCGACCCGGCGGGCCCCGTTCAGGACGGCGGCGACGCTATTCGCGGTCGACAGCCCCAGGTCGTTGTGACAGTGGACGCTGATCAGGGCGCGGTCGATATTGCGAACGTTACCGCGGATGGACGCGATCAGCGCCCCGAACTCGTTGGGAAGCGTGTAGCCGGTGGTGTCGGGGATGTTGACCACGGTCGCCCCGGCATCGATCACCGCCTCGAGCGTCTCGACGAGGTAGCCGGGATCGGCGCGGCCGGCATCCTCGGGTGAGTACTCGACGTCGTCGCAGAGCGAGCGCGCGTACTGGACTGCCTCGACGCCGCGACGCAGCACCTCGCGCCGGTTCGAGCGCAGCTTGCGCTCGATGTGGATGTCGGAGACCGACAGCACCATGTGGATCTGCTTGCGCGCCGCATCCTGGACCGCCTGCCAGACCGCGTCGATGTCCGGCCTCGCCGCCCGGGCGAGCGCAGTGATCATCGGACCCTCCACCTGGCGGGCGATCCGCTGCACCGCTTCGAAGTCGCCGGGCGAGGAGAGTGGGAAGCCGGCTTCGATCACGTCCACGCCGAGGCGGGCCAGCTGCCACGCGATCGCGAGCTTCTGATCCGGGTTGAGCGATGCGCCGGGCGATTGCTCGCCGTCGCGCAAGGTAGTGTCGAAGATATAGACGCGGTCGTCCATCAGTTTTTCGCCTTCGCGTCGGGTTTGAGCCAGGGCATCATGGCGCGAAGCTCCGTCCCGACTTTCTCGATCAGGTGGGCGTGCTCCCTCCGCCGCGAGGCGTTGAACGACGGACGGCCCGCCTGGTTTTCGAGGATCCAGGTCCGGGCGAAGGTGCCGTCCTGGATCTCGCGCAGGATCTGGCGCATCTCCTCGCGCACGGCGGGGCTGATGACGCGCGGGCCACTCACGTAGTCGCCGAACTCCGCCGTGTCGCTGATGCTGTAACGCATGTAGCTCATCCCACCCTGGTACATGAGGTCGACGATCAGCTTCATCTCGTGCAGGCACTCGAAATAGGCGAGCTCCGGCTGATAGCCGGCTTCCACCAGCGTCTCGAAGCCGGTCTTCACCAGCGAGGTGAGTCCCCCGCAGAGGACCGCCTGCTCGCCGAAGAGGTCGGTCTCCGTCTCCTCCTTGAAGGTTGTCTCCAGCACGCCGGCCTTGGTCGATCCAATCCCCCGCGCGTAGGCGAGGGTGCGGGCGCGCGCCTGGCCGGTCGTGTCCTGGTGGACGGCGAACAGGGAGGGCACGCCAACCCGTTCCTTGAAGAGCCGGCGCACGATGTGGCCCGGCCCTTTGGGCGCGACCATCGCGACATCAATCTCAGCCGGCGGAACGATCTGGCTGAAGTGGATGTTGAAGCCGTGCGCGAACATCAGCGCGCTGCCGGGCTTCAGGTTCTGCTTGACGGCGTCGTCGTAGAGCCGCTTCTGCGTCTGGTCGGGTACCAGCATCATGACGACGTTGCCCAGTTCGACCGCCTTCTCGACCGTCTCGACGCGAAGGTCTTCCTGCTCGGCGGCCTCCCAGGACTTGCTGCCTTTGTAGAGGCCGACCACGACGTCGACGCCGCTATCCTGCAGATTGAGCGCGTGGGCGTGACCCTGGCTGCCGTAGCCGATCACCGCGACCCGCTGGCCCGTCAGCGCCGACAGGTCCGCATCGTCGTCGTAATAGACCCGGGCCACTAGAGGTACGTCTTGGTGGTCAGGTTGTTGAGCCGCGGGTTGAGGCCGATCACCTGGTCCGCGTCGACCGGGACGTCGACCACGATCGACTGGCCTTTGGTCTCGTAACAGGCGTCCATGATCTCCTTCAGGTTGCTGAGATCGGGCCTCACCCGGAAGCCGTCCCAGCCATGGGCCCGCGCCGCACCCACGAAATCGATCGATGGGAGCGACGAATGGTATCGCCGCTTCTCGACGTCGGGAATGACGACCTCGAGACCCTTATCGACGATCCCATAGACGCCGTTGTTGATGATGAACAGCCGCAGGTCGAGGTTGGCGGCATCGGCCAGCGCGCCACCGAAGAGCCGCCAGCAACCGTCGCCCGAGAAGACGAAGGTATGGAGGCTGGGATCGGCAAGCTTCGCCCCGACGCCGAGCCCGAAGCCGCCGCCCATCGCCGACCCATCGTGGGTGCTGTGGAACGGAATGAACGGGTGAGGTCGCTGGGTCACGTACTGCCGATCTTTGTAGGCGATGCAGACGTCATCGAACCCGATGCTGTGGGGCCGCCACGATGTGTGCAGCGCCTCGTAGAAGGCGATGAAATCGACGGCGCCATCGCGGACCTCCCTTGAGATCTGTCGAGTGTTCAAGCGCTCGGGCAGCTCAACCGATGGGCGCCGGCCGACCCCACGCTGGGCCAACCGAGGGAGAATCTCGCTGATCGTCCGATCAAGGTCGCCACGTACGACCGTGTAATCGCCGCGCACGCGGTGACGGAACTCGCCGGCGATATGGCCGTATTGCTCCGTCCATCCGGTGAAGTGCCAGACCTGCCCGGCCGCGATCGTGGCCAGATTGAGTGAGTACTCGCCGGGGTCGAACCCGAGGGCGATGACGCAGTCGTCGGGCCCGACGCTCCGCCAGAGCTTCATGGCCTCGTCGTTTCCGCCGAACGAGATGTATCCGAAGCCATAACGGTTCTCGGGGGCGACGGCGTTCGCACCGTTGACCGACCAGACGGTCGGTGCCTGCAGCTGCTCGGACAGCCGCGTGGTGAGCGCGGGCATGCCCGGCCAGCGAGCGGCCTCGCTACCGACATAGATGACGACCCGGCGCCCGTCCGCGATCCGGGGAAATTCCTCGACGAACCGTTCGATGTCCTGGGGACGAACGCCGCGCTCCCGCGGCTGCGATGGGACGTCGACGTTCGCGGTCTTGGACAGGATGTCGGGATAGAAGGCAATGGCGACCGGCTTCGACTCCATCAGGATGGCCTGCGCCCGCTCCAGCTGTTCCTCCATGGTGTCGATGTCGTCGATGACGATGCAGCCGTCACCCAGCTCGGCCTGGAGCTGCGGGACGATGTTCATCCCGTGGATGGACACGTCCTGGAGCGGAGCCTGCCCGATCGACATCGTCGAATTGAGCGCCACCAGGTAGACCGCCGGGATGTTGTGCAGCTTGGCGTCGGTGAGGCCGCTTCCGCCCAGCTTGGTGGCGGCACCGGTCGTCGTGATGCAGCCGCCGATGCGGCCGGAGGCCAGGTAGTAACCAAGCGGCACGAAGCCGGCGACGTACTCGCCCATCGTCAGCAGCCGCGGCGCGCCGTCGGTTGCCTCCGACGGGTCGCTCAGGGGTTCGAGGTGCTTGGTGACGTGGATCAGCCCGCCACCGTTGACGCCGGCATAGGAGGTGATGCCCCAGCGGCGTAGGGTTTCGATCAGCCAGAAGTTGCCACTGGTCCGTTCCAGGGGCGACGGGGCAAATGGCGCGAGTTCGTGCTCAACTCGGTCGATCATGCTGGTACTCACGGGTGCGACGACCCTCAACCGCTGAACATGCGATTGATCGACTCGGTAACCTCATGGTCTCGCCCGAACTGGTGGGCCGTGTCAGGCCGCTGCGCTACTGCGGCGCTCAGGGCCTCCGTACAGATGCCGGCCACGTCGATCTGGTGCCGGCGCTCCTGGATCTCGTGGTGCAGCGGGTCGGGAATCTCGATCGTATAGCTGGCCATCGGTACCTCCTTGCAGCTCCTTGCCGAACGACTTGCTCTGCTGCAAGGACGAGAGAATCCCTCCCGCGGTACCACCTTGCTTGCGGCGCGGCCGCCCCTCTTGTTTGACTCAACCGCTCAGGGGGTGAGTAATCCCCATCAACGCCGGTTGACTCAGCCCAAAACGCTACCAGCCTCAGCCGCACCCGTCCATTGTGCAAAGCATCCAAAAGTCCTTGGTTCCTTTGGTCCTTCACGCCAGCCCCCAGGTGAGGCATACTAGTCACTCCCATGGCGCTGACCGTCCGGGAAGCAATGGCGCTGGGGGGTTTGAGGAGGGGAGAGGTACTGGCCGGGGCCAGCGGCCTCGACCGCACCATCACCTGGGTGAAGGTCCTCGAATCCCCGGAAACGATCAGCTGGCTCGCCGAGGGCGAGCTGCTGCTGACGGTCGCGTTCGCGATCAAGGACGACCAGGCGGCGCAGCGAGACCTGATGCGCAACCTGGCCAGGGTCGGCTCCGCGGGACTGGTCATCAAGCCGGAGCGTTACCTTCCCCAGATCCCCGACGACATGCTCGGCCAGGCGGATGAATTCAACATCCCCCTGATCCGGATCCCGCCGGACGTCTCCTACCTGGAGATCATGAACCCGATCCTGGAGCGGATCATCAACGCCCAGAACACCCAGCTCCGGCGCTCGATCGAGATCCACCGGCAATTCACCCACCTGGCGCTCGACGGCCAGGGCCTGGACGCGATCGTCAAGACTCTGGGCGAGCTGGTCGAGAGCTCGATCGCGCTCGAGGACATCAGCTTCCGCCTGCTGGCCAGCCACGTGGTTCCGGGTGTCACCGACAAGCACCGGCAGCAAACGCTGGCCCACCACGGCACCCCGCTCAAGGTCCGCCAGGCGGCGGCCATCAAGAACATGCTCCAGGAGGTGGTGCGCGGCCGCGCGCCGCGCAAAGTCCCACCCTTCCCCGAGCTGGGGCTGACGGCGCCCCGGATCATCACGCCCGTTCTCGCCGGTCGCGAGAACCTTGGGTACCTGTCCATCATCGATCACCCGGAGCATCTCGAAGAGCTGGCGATGATGGCGATCGAGCATGCCGCCACCGTCATCGCGCTCGAGATGATCAAGCAGCGTGAGGTCGCCGAAGCGGAGGACCGGGTCCGGGGCGAACTGGTCGATGACCTGCTCAACGGCACGTTCGGCGACCAGGCCAACGTCCAGCGCCGCGCCCGCCACCTTCGCTATGACCTCTCGGCTCCGCACCGGTTGCTGGTGGTGGACGTCGACCACTTTGGGCGGTTCATCAGGGAGCGGCGCTACGAGGAAGGGCGCGTCATCGCGCTCAAGCATCAGCTATTCCAGGTGGTGACCGGCGCGGTCCGGCGGCAGCATCCACGGCACCTGGTCAGCGCGCACAGCGACAGCGTCATCGTGCTCGTGCCCCAGCCGGCCGACGGCAAAGACCCGGAGGCCGAGGAACTGGCGGGCCGGATCCGCGAGGCGGTCGCGGAGTCGGAGCTCGGGATCACGGTGTCGGTCTCGATTGGCCGGCTCTGCGTGAAGCCCGACGACTTCAAGCCGGCGTTCGCCGAGGCCCAGCGGGCGCTCGACCTGATGGTCCGCTTCGGCAAGCGCGAACAGGTCATCAACTACGAGCGGCTGGGTGTCTACCGATTGCTGGCCCAGATCGAAGACCGCGCGGGGCTCGACGCCTTTGCCGGCCGGATGCTGGCGCCGCTGGTCGACTACGACCGGGCGCGGGGGACGCCGCTGCTGAAGACGCTCGAGGTCTACCTGCAACGCCACGGCAACCTGCGGCAATCGTCGCGCGACCTGCATATCCATCTCAACACGCTCCACTACCGGCTGCGCCGGATCGGCGAGGTCACCGGCGTCGATCTGAAGGACGCCGACGCTCGGCTCGACTTATTGCTCGCCCTCCGGGTGCGGGCCCTCGCCGAGACGAGGTAACGGCGGCGCAATGATGCAACGCGGTCCGGCGAACGCAAAGACCATGGCGGCCAAGATCTGGGATGACCACGTCGTGGCCAGGCGCGAGGGCGAACCAGACCTGCTCTACGTCGACCTTCACCTAGTTCACGAGGTGACCTCGCCCCAGGCGTTCGAGAGCCTGCGGCTGAACAACCGTCAGGTCCGCCGGCCTGACCTGACGCTGGCGACGATGGACCATGACGTGCCGACGCGCGGCGGCCGGGCGGCCGCCGACGAGACCGCCGAGCGCCAGATGTCGGCGCTCGAAGCCAACTGCCAGCGGGAGGGCATCAGACTCTACGGGATGGGCAGCGCGCGCCAGGGTATCGTCCATGTGATTGGACCCGAGCTCGGACTGACCCAACCGGGCCTCCTGATCGTCTGCGGCGACTCGCACACGTCGACCCACGGTGCCTTCGGCGCGCTGGCGTTCGGGATCGGAACCTCGGAGGTCGAACACGTGCTGGCAACCCAATGCTTGCGCCAGCGCCGGCCAAAGGCGATGGCGGTGACGGTGGAAGGCGAATTGCCAGTGGGCGTGACCGCCAAAGACGTCGCCCTGGGGATCATCGGCCGCATCGGGGTCGACGGGGGGCGGGGGTACGTCATCGAGTACCGGGGGTCGACCATCCGGGGCCTGTCGATGGAGGGCCGCATGACGGTCTGCAACATGACCATCGAGGGCGGGGCGCGCGCCGGCATGATCGCGCCGGATGAAACCACCATGGCCTACGTGAACGGGCGCGAGCATGCCCCTCGTGGCGAGCAATGGGACGAAGCCGTGACGCGCTGGACGGCACTCGTGACCGATCCTGGTGCCCGCTTCGACCACGAGATCTCGATCGATGCGGCCAAGCTCGAACCGTATGTCACCTGGGGGACCAACCCGGGCCAGTCCGTTTCCGTCACCGGCCGCGTGCCGGCGCCGTCGACCGAGACCGACGAGCGTGCGCTGCGGTACATGGCGCTCGAGCCCGGCACCGCCATGGCGTCGATCCCGATCGACCGGGTTTTCATCGGCTCCTGCACCAACGCCCGCCTGGAGGACCTCCGCATCGCCGCCACGGTGGTGCGCGGTCACACCGTGCATCCCGGGGTTCGAGCGATGGTCGTCCCAGGATCTGCGAGCGTCAAGCGCCAGGCCGAAACCGAAGGCCTGGATGCGGTCTTTCGTCAGGCCGGCTTCGAATGGCGCGACGCGGGCTGCTCGATGTGCCTCGGCATGAACCCGGACATCCTGGGGCCGGGCGAGCGGTGCGCCTCGACCAGTAACCGCAACTTCGAGGGCCGGCAGGGGAGTGGTGGCCGCACCCACCTGGTCAGCCCGCCGATGGCGGCGGCCGCCGCGATTGCCGGCCATCTCGTCGACGTTCGGGAATTCAACTGATGGAGCCGTTCACCCGGGCCACCGGCGTCCTGGCGCCCCTCGACCGGGCGAACGTCGATACCGACCAGATCATCCCCAAGCAATTCCTCAAGCGCATCGAGCGCACCGGCTACGGCCCGTTCCTCTTCTACGACTGGCGGCGCAACGCCGAATTCATCCTCGACAAGCCTGAGTACCGTGGGGCGTCGGTCCTGGTCACCGGCGAGAACTTCGGCTGCGGCTCGTCACGCGAGCACGCGGCCTGGTCCTTGCTGGAGGCTGGGTTCCGGGCGGTGATCGCGCCGTCCTTCGGCGACATCTTCAAGAGCAACAGCTTTCGCTCCGGGCTTCTGCCGATCGAGCTCCCGCAGCCCGCCGTTCGCCAGCTCATCGACCTGGCGATCGAAGACCCGGGCGTGGAGGTGACGGTTGACCTCGAAGCTCAGGTCGTTTCCGTGGGGGAGGGCAGCAGGGGGGCCCCGGCAGGGTTGCTGTTGCGTTTCTCGACGGACCCGTTCTTTCGTGAGTGCCTGCTCAACGGTTGGGACGAAATTGCGCTGACGCTGCGCCAGGAGGCCGATATCGCGCGATTCGAAGGCACCCGGCCCGCCTGGTTACCGGCAATCCGGGATCACACGGCCTAGCCGCGCCCGGCGTTACCAGTTGGTGGCGATGTACTTGGTTTCGAGGAACTCGAGCAATCCCTCGTGTGAGCCTTCGCGGCCAACGCCACTCTGCTTGACGCCACCGAACGGTGCCGCCGGGTCTGAAATGAAGCCCCGGTTCAGGCCTACCATCCCCGAT
>VBGO01000466.1 GCA_005882525.1 Chloroflexota bacterium | reverse complement strand
CGACGGACTTCTTCACCCCCGTGGTCGATGATGCCTACACGTTTGGCGCGATCGCCGCCGCCAATGCCCTGAGCGACATCTATGCGATGGGTGCCAAGCCGTTGATGGCGGTGAACCTGGTGGCGTTTCCGATAAAGGAGCTGCCGGCCTCGGTGCTGGCGGAGATCCTGCGCGGCGGCCTGGAGAAGGTTCGCGAGGCCGGAATCGACATCCTCGGCGGGCATTCGATCGACGACCATGAACCGAAATACGGTCTGGCGGTCACCGGTACGGTCCATCCGGACCGGATAGTCCGAAATCGCGGCGGGCGACCGGGTGACCGACTGGTGCTGACCAAGCCGCTGGGCACCGGCGTGATCGCGACGGCGATCAAACACCAGGTGGCGCCGGAGGCCTCGGCTCAGGCGGCAATAAACGGCATGCTGCGGCTCAATCGCGATGCCGCCGACGCCATGGCCACCGTCGACGTGCACGCCGCGACCGACATCACCGGCTTCGGCTTGCTGGGGCACCTCCACTATCTGGCCCGCGCGTCGGCAGTCGCCGCCCGGGTCCAGGCGGCGGCGGTGCCTCTGCTCGAGGGGGCTGAGAGGCTGGCCGACGCCGGCGAAGTGCCGGGTGGCACCCGGTCGAACGAGCGATTTTTGGCCTCCCGGGTGCGCTGGCCGGCGGCCCTGCCCGCCGCCCGCCAAACGCTGCTGTGCGATGCGCAGACCTCCGGCGGGCTGCTGATCGCGACGTCGGGTAAGGATGCGGACCAGCTCCTCGAGGCGCTGAGGCGGCGGGGGGTGCCGGGTTTTGTGGTCGGCGAGCTGGTCGAGGGTCAACCGGGCGCGATCGTCGTCGTCTGAGCGCACCCCCGGCATCAACAAGTCGGCGACGAGGTTGTCGCGACGGTGCAACGCCGTATTGCACCGCACATATGGCCGGCACCCATTTGCGCGTATTAGATGATGACCATGCGTGAGCTCGTAGTGGATTACGCGCCTCCTATCGATCTGGGCACCGCCCATAATGTCACCCAGTGCGCGCACTGGGTAAGCCGGCCCGCACCCTCTATGAGCGCTACTTCGACCGCATCTACAACTATGTCTACGCCCGCCTCGGCCGGGCCGAGGATGCGGAGGATCTGGCCATCGATACCATGACCCGCAGCCTGACCCGCCTCGATCAGTTCCAGGACCAGGGTGTCGCCTTCTCCTCCTGGGTGTACAAGATCGCGCACAACGCCACCATCGATCACTACCGCCGGCACGGCAAGGTGACGCTCGTCTCGCTTGAGCAGGCGACGCTCCCGCAATCGGCCGATCCGTCCGAGCTGGCCATGGAGCAACTTTCGAACGAAGACCTGCGCGTCGCGCTGCGTGCCCTGACCGACGAACAGCAACAGGTCCTGATCCTTCGATTCTTCCAGGACCTGACCGCCCCCCAGGTGGCGGGCATCATGGGCAAGTCGGTGGGTGCCGTGCAGGCGCTGCAGCACCGCGCGCTCGGCTCGCTGGAGCGCGCCCTGCAGGGGAGGGCCGTCAATTGACATCCGAAGCACAGCGACTGGAGCGGCTGGCGGAGCGACTTCGCGTCGTGGATCCGGTCGCGCCGTCGCCTGGCGCCAAGATCCGGGGCTGGAACCTGGTGCTGGCCGCCGTGGAGCGGTCGGCGACGGTGCGGTCACGCGTGCACCCCGTCCGGCGCCTGGTCATTGCCGCGGTGGCCGCCACCGTCCTGTTGGTCGCGGGCGCCGTGGCGGCGTCCGCCGACAGCCTTCCGGATTCGGCCTTCTACCCGCTCAAAGGCGTGCTTGAAAACGTGCGCGGGGCGCTGGCGTTCAGCCCGTCGGATAAGCTCGCCTACCATCTCGACCTTGCCCAAGCTCGGCTGACCGAGGCCGAAGCGATGCTCGCCGGCCACCGGATCGAGCTGGCCGAACGGGTGCTCGCGGCAATGGACAACCAGCTCAACGATGCGGCCGAACTGGTCCAGCTCGAGAAGCAGAGCGACCCGGCGCTAGGGGCCTCCATGGAGAACCGCCTCACCCAGGCGATCGCGACGCACGACAAGCAGCTCGCCGGCCTCCAGGGCCAGGTGACGAATCCGACGGCGCTGAGTGCCATCATCGACGCCCGCTACCACGCCGCCCAGGCCTTGAGGCTTGCCGCGAAACCGGCGGCGTCGGACGGCCACGGGAACCCGGCCGGGTCGCCGAGCGGCAATGGCCAGGGCAACGGGACCTCGGCCACGCCGCATCCGACCCCCAAGCACTAGCCGATACGATGGCGCGATGGCGGGGCGTCGCGATGTCCTAACCGCGGCCGCGGTTGCGCTGCTCGTGGTGGCGGTGGATCAGGCCACCAAGCTGTGGGCCCAGCAGGCATTGAGTCCGGGGCGTGAGGTGACCGTGATCGACGGCTGGCTCTGGTTCAAGCTGATCAGCAACAGCGGCGCCAGCCTGGGACTGCTCCAAGGGCATAACGCGCTCTTCCTGGCGGTGTCCACCCTGCTGCTGGGCGCCGTCGTCGTGGTGCTGCTCCGGGGCGCGGCGACGGGCGGGGTCGGGGCCGCGGCCCTGGGCGCAGTGGGTGGCGGAACCACCAGCAACCTGCTGGATCGCGTCCGCCTGGGCAGCGTCATCGACTTCATCGAAGTCCACGGCTGGCCCACCAACTTCAACCTGGCGGATGCGGCCATCCGCGTCGGCGTCGTGCTCTTCCTGCTCGCGCTGCTGCTGCGCCTCCGCCGCCACCCGCGCTGATCAGCGCGGGTCGGGCGCTTTGGCCGCGGCCTCGGGTGACCAGCTCGACCTCAACCGGAGGCTTGTCAGGCTTTCGACCGCCCGTTAGGCTGAGCGCAGGAGG
>VBGO01000050.1 GCA_005882525.1 Chloroflexota bacterium | reverse complement strand
GTCGTGACCCAGGCGACCGCGACCGGTGGCAGCGACACGATCGTTCCCCAGGTCACCGCCCTCGTAGCCAGGGCCAGCGGATTCTCCGATGCCTTGAGCAGCGCATTCCAGGCGGCATGAAAGGCGGCGGCCACCAACACCAGGGGCAAGACCGCCAGAGGCACGAAGGGAGTGTAGCCATCGCCAGCAGACGCCCGTTGGATCCCGTCGATGGTGATACCCTTGATGTCAGGTATGGCGCAAAGGACGCAGCGCAAATCGGAAGCCGCCGTCGCACGGACCGAGCGCAAATCGGGAGCCAGGGCCACACGGGCGCCGCGAGCGATCTGGAGCGGCACCATCGCTTTCGGGATGGTTAGCATCCCGGTCAACCTCTATACGGCTACCGAGTCGCACGACGTGCGCTTTCACCTGCTGCACAAGCGCGATGGCGTGCGGTTGAAAAACGTTCGGTGGTGCCCCAAAGACGAAAAGGCCGTCCCCTGGGACGACGTCGTGCGTGGATTCGAATACGCCAAGGGTAACTACGTTCCCATCACCGAGGAGGACCTCGAACACCTGCCGGTTAAAACCGTCCACACCGTCGACATCTCCGACTTCGTCAAGCTCGAGGAGGTTGACCCGATCTATTACGACAAGGCCTACTACCTGGCTCCCGAAGAGACCGGCGTCAAGGCGTTCGTCCTTCTACGGCAGGCGTTGGAGGAGACCGGCCGTGCGGCGGTCGCCAAGGTGGCGATCCGCGACAAGGAGAGTCTCTGCCTGGTCCGGCCGTATCAGGATGTCCTTTCGATGGAAACGATGCTTTACGCGAACGAAATCCGGTCAACCAACGCCATCGCGATCGACGGGGTCACGGTCTCGCCCAAGGAACTCCAGATGGCGGTCTCGTTGATCGAGAACCTCAGCGACCACTTCGACGCCGATCGCTACCACGACGAATACCAGGCCGCCCTGAAGACGCTCATCGATGCCAAGGTCGAGGGTGCGCCGTTGCCGGCAGCGACGCCCGAGAGGGGCGGGAAGGTCGTCGACCTGATGGAGGCCCTGCGCGCCAGTGTCGAAGCGACGAGGAAGAAGTCGTCAGGCCAGATTGACGGAAAGGCACCGACTACACGGACGCGGACGATTTCATCACGCCGCCGGAAGAGCGCCTAAGGCCAGAAGAGGTGGCCGAGTAGCATCCCGATGCTAACGGCCACCACGTAGCTGACTCGTGGGTAGGCGCGCATCACGGAGCGGAGCAGGTTCGTGATCGGATCCTGTCCTTTCCCAACCGCAAGCGTTTCGCTGATCATCAACACGAAGATCACGCCGACGAAGATGGTGACCAGCAGTGAGAGGATCGCGCCCGGGCTAATCTGTAGCACGCCGACCCATCAGCTGGCGGATCTTGCGCGGTGCGGGCGCGAGGATTCCGGTCGCCGGCCCCCAGAGAAAGTGGCCGAGCGTGATCCCAACCAGGATCGCGATCACGAACGCCAGGCTGGGAACATCATGCACGGCTTCGCGGAAGTAGTCGGTAATGGTCTTGTTCCCGGTAAACAGGGCCCAGGTTTCGAAGAGCATCAGGAGGAAGACGGCGCCGACGAACGCGGTGACCAGAAAGGAGAAGAGGTTGCCGCGATTGAGGATCATCGGGGCGAGCTTAGCAGCGCCGCAGACGTCGCGCCCGCACTAACCCTTCCAGTCGACCAGGAATTCCTTTTCTTTCTCTTCCACCTTCGCGCCGATCATCGGGTGAAGTTCGATGGCCGGTGAATACCGGCTGGCCGGAACCGTCCGGCCCAGTGCCTCCGCCATCGCGCGGACGTACTGCGGCCCGCCCCCGCAACAGATACCGATGTAGTTGACGCCCAGCGCCTGTGCCCGCCGAGCGTAGTCCGCCATCTCGAATCGTGTACAGAGGAACGGCTCGAGCGCGATCGGAAAGACGTTCGTTCCGTCGGCGGTTTTCAGGGACTCGAACGTCGGCATCGCCGGTTCGGTCTTGTAGGGAACCGGCTGGACCGCGACGTAACCGCTAACACGACGGCGGACCTGCTCAAGGATGGGCATCATGGTGGCGGGTCCTCGATCACAGTTCAAGCCGACGATATCGGCCCCCTGGTCGGCCAGGATCTTGCAGGCGTCGACATAGTCGTAGCCATCCCAGGTCTGGTGCGGCCGGGTCGACGCCAGCGTGACCATGGCGGGCAGGCCCAGGTCCTTGATCACCTGCAGCGCGATCAGGGCTTCCCCAAGGTAGTCATTGGTTTCCGCGATAACGAAATCGATCCCCTCGTCCACTGCCCAGGACAATTGCTCTTCGTACATCGCACGGACCACGCGTGACGAGGCTTCCTTGTTCTTCGGGTCGTACGCCCAGGTGTTGCAGATATCGCCGGCGACCAGGGCGTCGCCTTCCCGCGCCACCTCGTTGGCAAGGCGCACCGCCTGACGGTTCATCGCTTCGAGGTCGTTCTCGCGGCCGACGTCCTTCAGCTTTCCGCGGTGCGCATAATAGGTCAGCGCCACCATGACATCGGCGCCCGCCCGAAGAAACTCGCGGTGGAGTTCCCGCAGTGCATCCGGGAAATCGAGCACGACTTCGGGGACATAGGGCCCCGCCTTGATGTAGCCGCGCCGCTCGAGTTCAAAGACATAGCCTTCCGCGCCCAGCACCACGCCGCTCTTCAGGCGCTCGAGGATACCCCGTCCGCTTCTAGCCGGCACGGCTGGGCTCAAAGCGCTCAGGAGCGAAGCGCGAGATATCCTCGACCGTTGCCGTATCGAAGGCCAGTTCCATCAGTGTCCGGCCGACGAGCGGGGCAAATTTGTAGCCGGTGCCACGCCAGCCGGTTCCAATCGCTCCGCCGGGCAAGCCGGGGATCGCTCCGAGGATGAAGTTGTCATCTGCCACCAGATCATACGAGCACTGGTCGGCACCCTCCACATCAAGGACACGGGCGTCCATCAGTTCCGGCATGCACTCAGCAACAAAGCTCTGCACGCCGGTGATGGAGGTGACTTGGGTGCGCACGTCGGGTGGGTTGTAGTAGCCGATCTTGACTCCCGGCGTTTTCCCGTCGAGGATCGGATGGCCGTAGATGCCGACGTCGAGGTAGGCGAAGACGGGCAGCCGGTCGGGCGTGAACATCGCGCGCTTGGCGGGCGGCGGGATCAGGTACTTTGACTCGCTCGGCCGGTCGGGCCGCAGCGGAAGCTGGAGCTCGCACTCGTCGATCCTGGCCAGTAGTTCGTTGGTGCCGAGCCCGCCGGTAAGGACGAGCCGCTCCGCCCGGCGCTCGCCGGCGGAGGTGTCGATCGCGATCAGGCCCTGCCGCCGCTGGATCCGCTGCACCTCGACCTTCTCCTCGATCCGCACGGCGGCCGTGCGGAGCCGCGTCAAAAGCGCCGCGGTAATCGGTGGGACGTGAAGAAAGCCCGCCTCGATATCGAGCCGGCCGATGTCGGCGTCGAACTGGGGAAAGCGAGCGCGGAGTGCATCGTGGTCGAAGGCCTGCGCCTTCAGGTGCAGACTTTCGAGGACGCGATAGCTCTGCTCCGCGTAGGTCTCCGACAAGGCGGGAGTGACATTGGCCTTAGCGATGTTCAGGCAGCCGCATTCGATCAGGAATGACCCACCAGTTTCACGCTGAAAATCGAGCCAGAGCTTGCGGGCCTCGAACGCCAGCCGGGCATACTCCGGATCGAGGTAGTCGTTGCGAATCGACCGGGTCAGGCTGAAGGAGGCCGCTCGCGGATCGCCCAATCGCCATTGGTCCAGCAACAGGACGCTGGCCCCGCGCCGGCGCGCGAAGTCAGCGGTAAAGAGGCCCATGACGCCCGCGCCAATGATGACGAGGTCGTACACACTCCCGGCCAACTTCTTACGCGGTCAACGTCGGGCGCCCTCGAGCTCGGCTGGGACCCGCTGGATCGCGGCCACGAATGACTGAGGCGTCAGCACGCCCCGGAACCGATCGCCATCCACCACGGCCACCCAGCTGGCCTGGTGGATCAGCATCTGCGAGAACGCGTCATACAGCGTTCGGTCGGCGCTGATAGTCGCGTCGAGGGGACGAGCCCGGTCCGCAACCTGCCCATCGCCATCCGCCTGGTCTCGGTCCAGTTCGCCAGCCGGCTTGCCGCTTCGGTCGACGATGACAACTTTGGTCCAGCGGCCATCGAAGGCCCGGCGCGCGTCGGCCAGCGAATCGTCGGCATGGACCGCCGGCGGGTGCTCCAGGGCATTCAGGTCAATCGGCGTTACCGACAACCGCTTGAGTCCGCGGTCGGGGCCGAGCAGATCGACAACCAGGTCGGAGGCGGGCTTTGCCAGGATGGCCGCCGGCGTGTCGTACTGCTCCAGCCGGCCCGCGTTCATGATCGCGATCCGGTCGCCCAGCTTGATCGCCTCGTCGATGTCATGGGTCACGAAGACGACGGTTTTTCTCACTTCCCGCTGGATCCTCAGGAACTCATTTTGGAGGCGCTCACGCGCGATCCGGTCGATCGCCCCAAATGGCTCGTCCATCAGCAACACGGGCGGGTCGGCCCCGAGCGCCCGGGCGACGCCGACTCGCTGCCGCTGCCCACCCGAAAGCTGATGCGGATATCGGCGCGCGTATTGTCTCGGATCCAGGCCAACCAGCTCGAGCAGCTCGGTGACGCGCCGCTGGATCCTCGGCTTATCCCAGCGGAGGAGCCGGGGCACAGTGGCAACGTTATCGGCGATGCTCATGTGAGGAAACAGTCCTACGTTCTGGATGACGTAGCCCATCCGCAGCCGCAGGGCCACGGGGTCGATGTGGGTGACGTCCTGCTCGTCATGGAAGATGCGCCCGCTGGTCGGTTCGATAAGCCGGTTGATCATCTTCAGCGTGGTCGTCTTGCCACAGCCTGACGGACCAACCAGCATGGTCAGCTCGCCGGTTGGAAAGTCGATCGAGAGCTCCTGGACCGCGAACTGGCCGCCCGGGAACTGCTTGGTGACGCGCTCGAGTCGAATCATTAGAAACTTCTACTCTAAATTGATTGCCGCCGAAGTGCCTGATAGCATCGGGCAATGCTCGCCGCCGGGGTCCTCGGGGCGGTAGACGACCCATGGATCCGGTGGTCCTGGATATCGGGGCACGTCGACGTCATCACCGCCGCACTTGTCCAGCACATCCAGCTCACGCTGATCGCGGTCGTCATCGGGCTGATGATCGCCGTTCCCCTCGGGCTCGTGGCCTGGCGAAGCCGCCTACTCCGGGGCCCGATCTTTTCCCTCACTGGCATCCTCTATACCATCCCGTCCCTCGCCCTCTTCTCGGCGCTGGTGCCGTTTACCGGCTTCACCATCCTCACGGCCGAGATCGGGCTGGTGAGTTACACGCTGCTCATCCTCATTCGCAACATCGTCGTCGGGCTCACCTCGGTGCCGGATGAAGTCCGGGAAGCGGCCCGAGGCATGGGCTACCGCCCGCTTGCTGAGCTCGCGCGGATCGATTTACCTCTGGCCATCCCGGCAATCATCGCCGGCGTCCGGATTGCGACCGTCACCACGATCGGCCTCGTCACCGTGACGGCGCTCATCGGCGAGGGCGGCCTGGGCATCCTGATCTACGATGGCCTGCTCCGGGATTTCCGGACCCCGCTGGTCGTGGGCACAGTGCTCTCTGTGGCGCTGGCGTTCATCGCTGACTTCAGCCTGGCGGGCGCCCAGCGCCTCTTCACGCCCTGGTCGCGGACGAGAGCGACGACATGAACTTCATCAACCAGGTGCTGCAGTGGTTCCTCAACAGTAACCACTGGCAGGGCGACAGCGGCATCCCACACCGCACCTTCGAGCACCTCGTCATGTCCGGCTTTTCGCTCCTCGTCGCCGCGGCGATTGCCCTGCCGATCGGGATCGCGATTGGTCACTTCGGAAAAGGCGGCAACCTTGCCATCAACATCTCGAACATCGGGCGGGCGATCCCTTCGTTTGCACTGTTGGTACTGGCAGCGCAGGTGTTCGGAATTGCGGCGGCCTCGCAGCTCGTTGGCTTTGGTGCGGTGCCGGCCTTCGTCGCGCTCGTCGCACTGGCGATTCCACCAATGGTCACCAACAGCTATATCGGGATGCGAGAAGTCGACGCCGACGTGAAGGAAGCGGCCCGCGGCATGGGGATGCGGCAGCGCGCCGTCCTGCTCCGCGTCGAGCTGCCGATCGCCCTCCCGCTCATCATGGCCGGGGTCCGCACCTCGTCGGTGAATGTCGTCGCGACGGCGACCCTGGCCGCGCTGGTCGCGTGGGGGGGTCTCGGGCGATTCATCGTGGACGGCTTCGGGCTCCAGGACTATCCCATGATGTTTGCGGGCGCCGTCATGGTTGCCATCCTTTCGCTGATCGTTGAATTCTCGCTGGCCGGCGTGCAACGGCTGACCACGCCGGCGGGGCTGCGCCCATCGGAATCAGTCCGGAAGGAGGAACCCATAGAGAGAGTACGTGACGCGGCGGCGGTGGCGGCGTAATTTTCGGTCATTTTCCTGGAGGTGGAGGAATGTATCTGAAGCGAATCTTCGTCCTGGGCGCCAGCATGGTCGCCCTGGCACTGGTCACGACCTCGTGCGGCTCGACGGGTGGGCCTTCCAGCTCGGCGTCGCCGAAAGGCACGATCACGATCGCGTCTTTCAACTTCTCGGAGAGCATCATCCTGGCGCACATCTACGGCGGCGCGCTGAAGAATAAGGGCTACACGGTCAAGTACCGCGATAAGCTCGGCAACCGCGAGGTCGTCGAGCCCGCCCTGGAGAACGGCCAGATCGACCTGTATGCCGGCTATGCCGCAACCGATTTGACTTTTGTCGAGAAGAAGCAGAGCGTGGCGCTGGACGCGGGAGGCGACGCAAAGGTGAACGTCCAGAAATTGAACTCGCTGCTGAGTTCGAAGAGCATCAAGGCCCTCGATCCGTCGCCGGCGGTTGATCAGAATGCCTTCGCCGTGACCAAGGCGGAAGCCGACCAGAACCATCTGACCAAGCTGTCCGACCTCTCGTCGGTCGCGAGTAGCTGGACGCTCGGAGGCCCGCCGGAGTGTCCGCAGCGGCAGTTCTGCCAGCTGGGGCTCGAGCAGGTCTACGGCCTGAAGTTCAAAGCCTTCAAGTCACTCGACGCCGGCGGCCCACTCACGTTCGCCGCCCTCAAGCAGGGCGCGATCAACATCGGGCTCGTGTTCTCCAGCGATGGAGGGATTACGGCCAACAACTTCGTGGTGCTGCAGGATGATAAGCAGCTGGAGCAAGCGGACAACATCGTGCCGTTGATCCGCTCAGCGGTCGCGAACAGCGAGGTCACCTCGTTGCTCAACAGTATCGACGCGAAGCTCAATACCCCCGACCTGACCGCGCTCAACAAGAGCGCCGACGTCGATAAGCAAGACCCGGCGGACCTGGCCGCCACCTGGGTCAAAGGCCACGGCTTCTAGGCCGCGCGGCTTCTAAACTCACCCCCTTTGCCCTCCCCCTCGCGGGGAGGGTTGGGGGGTGGGAGCTCACAGGCTCGGCTTGGTGACCATCAAGAGGAGGATCGCCAGGATCGGCACCATAACCGCAATGCCAAATGTGGTTGCCCGACTCGCCGCGCTGCGATACGCTGCTGATCGGGGACCATCGCGCTCCAGCGTCTCGATCTGCCGCGTGAGCGCTGGCGAATAGACCGCCAGACCGAAGAGCAGCATGACCACATAGAGGACGATGGCGGCAGCGATCCAGCGCGTGGTATAAGACCAGTGCCACCACGCCATCGTGAGGCCGGTCACCAGCACGAGCAAGTACGCCGGGTTGGCGACCCGGTCGTCGAGGAAGCTTGACTCCACGGAGCACGAACGACTCGTGCTCGGGATCGTTCCCGGCGCGGCCTTGCCAGATCCCGTCCGTAATGTTGGAGCCGACCGCGGTGATCACAAGGAGGATGTGGAAGAACTTCACGACGTTGTACAGCACCTTCCTAAAATACGCCGCATGTCCGACCAATATCACTTTGTGACCGAGTGGCGCTTCCGTGCGCCCCTCGAGCGGGTCTGGTCAATCGTTCTCGACCTCGAGCGCTATCCGGGTCGGTG
>VBGO01000465.1 GCA_005882525.1 Chloroflexota bacterium | reverse complement strand
CGCCGGCCCGGTCGATATCGCCGGTGAGCTTGCCGGTCTCGGGATCGCGGGTGATGCCCACGTCGATCACCACGGCCCCGGGCTTCACGTGCTCACGGCGACCAGGATGTCAGCCGTGCGGGTGACGGCCAGGAGGTCGACGGTGTGCGAGTGCGCAATCGTGACCGTCGCATGGTTCTGGAGGAGTAGCAGCGCCAGCGGGCGCCCGACCAGGCGGGAGCGGCCCACGACAACGGCGCGCAGGCTGGTGGGATCGATGTGCTCGCGCCGGAGCAGCTCGAGGACACCGAGTGGCGTGGCCGGAATGAAGGTGGGGTTTCCCTGGGCCAGCCGACCGGCATTGTAGGGATGGAGGCCGTCGACATCTTTATGTGGGGGGATCTGCTCGAGCGCTTGATCGGGATCGAGACCATCCGGCAGCGGCATCTGGACGAGGATGCCGTCGATGGCCGGGTCGCTGGCGAGGGCCTGGATCCGTTTGTTGAGGTCGGCCTGGGTGATGTCGTGCAGATGCTCGATGGCCGATTTGAAGCCGACCTCTTCAGCGGCTTTGTGCTTGCCGCGAACGTATGTCGTGGAGGCGAGGTCGTCGCCCACCTGGATGACCGTGATCCCGGGGGGGCGCTGGCCGGGATGGCGCGCCACGGCCAGCTTCAACTCCTCGCGAATCGCGCGCGCGTGGACGCGGCCGTCGATCAGTCGGGCAGGCACCGGTTGAGTTTAGTCAGCCGGCCGGGTGATCTCGACGCTGAAGGCGTCGAGATTGAGTAGCGGCGGGCGCTTGGTCACCCGCACCGTGACCTGGATCACCCCGGGATGCTTCAGAAGGGCCGCCGCGATCCGTTCCGCCACCGTCTCCAGCAGGTTGGCCGGCTTGCCCTCGAGAACCGTGCGCGCGGTCTTCTCGAGGAGTGGGTAGCTGATGGTGTCCTCGATCTTGTCGGTGGCGGCGGCCTTGCGGGTATCGAGGGTGACCTCGAGGTCGGCGGTGAAGGTCTGCCCGAGCTTGCGCTCGGCTGGGTTATTGCCGTGGTAGCCGAAGGCGGTCAGGCCAGACAGGATGAGGCGGCCAGTCGGCCCGCTAGACCGTTTTGTAGGCATGCCTTGACAAATATACGCTTGCGTGTAATGATGCCTCCATGAACGTCGAAGTTCGGGCAACTGGGCTGCGAGCGATGCGCGAGAAGAAGGGCCTGACGCAGCGTGAACTCGCACACAACCTGGGCATCAGCCAGAACTATATTCCGGCGCTCGAGTCGGGGGCGCGCCGGCCGGGCCCGAAGCTGCGCCAGGCGCTGATCAAGTTTTTCAACGTGAACTTCGAGGACCTCTTCGAGGTAGTCATGGTGAACCCGGAGAGTTCAGCCGAGCAAGTGCTAGAGCCGCGCGATCATCGACGCGCGGGTTGAGATTCGAGGGGGGTGATCGCGAGACGTAGATGAGCGACGCAGGCCCAATAAAGGCTGGATAGAATAGCCGGTGCGCCTGCATAGCTCAGTTGGTAGAGCAGCTGACTCTTAATCAGTTGGTCCCGGGTTCGAATCCTGGTGCAGGCACCAAAATCCCGGCCACCGAAGCGGGTCGCTGCGCGTAAGCAACAAGACAGCGCAGCCGCAGCACCGATTGCCGCACTCATCTTCCCCAGCTTTTTTGCCGCGCTGAAGTCATCGACGCCACCTGGAGGGGGCCAATGCGCGGAGTGCGGATTCCTCACGATCTCGACGGCGACGACCAGTTCGTGCTCGGACTGTCAGTGACCCGTTTGGCCGCCCTGGTGCTTGGGTTGTTGGCCGCGTACACCATCCTCCACCTCTCGCTGCCGGCGCCAGTGCAACTCGGCTCGGCCGGTTTGGCGGCTCTAAGTGGGGCCGCCATCGCCTGGGTTCGACCGGAGGGGCGCTCGCTGATCCATTGGGCGCTTGCGGCGATCGAGTTCAGGTTTGGACACCGGATCGGAGCTGATACCGAATCCAGCCATCGGGCAGGTTCCGACGAACGCTTACGTCCAGGTAGCCATTTGATCAATGGCGCTGGGTCGCACCTAAGCGTCGGACGCTTCCAACGATGCTGGAGGACGACGACGTCATCGAACTCCCAGAGGCCGGCAATGACACCGCTCAGCGGGCAGAGGCTGACGACGATGAAGAACCAGCAGAGCCTGCCCCGGTGTACCTCGGCGGAACCCAGGTCATAACCTTCTTTTCGGCGAAAGGTGGCACCGGCCGGACCACCCTGGCCACAGAGGTCGCCGCGCTTCTCGCGATGAAGGGCCGGTATCGCGAATCTCCCACCAGTCGGCCGCAGCCGCTGCGGGTCGCCCTGATCGATTTCGATTTGGCCTCCGCGAACGTGTCCGCCCGGCTTGGGCTCGCGCAGCCAACA
>VBGO01000049.1 GCA_005882525.1 Chloroflexota bacterium | reverse complement strand
AAGGGCGGCTTCATCAAGTCACAGGAAACCAGCCGCGAGGGGCGCCGGCCGGAGCGCACCGTGTACGCGATTACGGACACGGGTCGGGACGAGATCAAGGCCTGGCTTCGGGACCTGGTTTCGGAGCCGGTCCACGAGTACCCGCAGTTCGCGGCGGCGCTGGCATTCGTCGGTGGCCTTACAAAGGAGGAGGTTGTTCGCCTGCTCCAGATGCGGACGGTGGGCCTGGAGGCCCGGATTGCCGCCGTGGACACGCAGCTGAAGTCGTTGACGACCGACCTGCACCTCCCGCGGCTTTTCGTGGTCGAAGGGGAGTACGGCCTCGCCATGGATCGGGCCGAGTTGGGATGGGTGCGAGCGATGATTCGGGAAATCCAGGAGGGGAAGTTGTGGATCACGCAGGAACAAATGAAGGCATATCAAGAAACTCTCGAGGCGGGCAAAGGCGGCGAGAGCCGGTGACGGCCACCAACGTCAAGCTTCAACCGACCGTCGCCGCGTTGGAGGGCATCACCGGCGCCGCCATCTCGAAAGACGGCACCACGATCGGCTACCGTCAACTCGGCCGCGGCCCGGGCGTGGTCATCCTGCACGGCGCGATGGAGTCGAGCCAGAGCCACATGCAGCTGGCCGAGGCGCTGGCGGATACGTACACCGTGTACTTGCCCGACCGCCGCGGCCGTGGGCTCAGCGGACCATATGGCAGCGGCTACGGCGTCTGGGAGGACGTTGACGATATGGACGCCCTCCTCAGGAAAACGGGCGCCCACTATGTCTTCGGCGTTAGCTCGGGCGCCATCATCTGGCTCCAGGCGGCGCTCACGCTCCCCACCATTCACAAGGCCGCCATCTTCGAGCCGCCGCTGATGAAAAGCGGCCCCGCCACAAGGGCCTGGTTGACCCGCTTTGACCGGGAGATTGCCGAGGGCAGGATCGCCGCGGCGATGATCACGGGCATGAAAGGCGCGCAGATGGGGCCGCCGCTGCTCAACCTCATGCCCCGCTGGTTGCTCGAGCGGATGACGACGATGATGCTGGCAAGCGAGGAAAAGAAGGCCAGTCGCGACGACGTCACGATGAGGATGCTCGCTCCGACGCTGCACTACGACTTCCAGTTGGTGATCGAGATGGAGGGAGCGTTGGACAACTTCAGGGCTGTTCGCGCCGATATCCTGTTGCTGGGCGGGAGCAAGAGCCCGGCCTACCTGAAAGCGTCGGTTGACGCCCTCGAGAGGGTCCTGCCCCGTGTCAGGCGCGTTGAGTTCCCCGGACTCGGTCATGAGGCCTCGGGCAATTCCGATCGAGGCGGCAAACCGGAACGGGTGGCGCATCAACTACGCGGATTCTTTGGCTAGGCAAACTCTGTTGATAGGAGTACGGAACCATGACTGAAAACCGCCGTCCCTACGCGCCATGGCTGGCCCTGGCGGTCCTCGCCCTGGGCCTCTTCATGACGCTGCTCGACCTCACCATCGTCAACGTCGCGATCCCAAGCATCGTCGACGACCTGCACGCCTCGCTCGACCAGATCCTCTGGGTGCTCAACGGCTACAGCCTGGTTTATGCCGTGCTCTTGATCACGTCGGGACGCCTGGGCGACATCTTCGGTCCGCGAACCATGTTCATGGCCGGCGTGGTCGTCTTCACCGTGGCCTCGGCGCTCAGCGGTCTCGCCCAGGACCCCACGCAGCTGATCCTCGCCCGCGGCGCGCAGGGTCTTGGAGCGGCCATCCTGGCCCCCCAGGGGCTGCCGATCATGACCACGATCTTTCCGCCGGATCGGCGCGGCGGCGTCTTCGCCATCTACGGTGGGCTGGCCGGCCTGGCCGTGCTGGCGGGTCCGATCGTGGGCGGTTTCATCGTCACCAACTTCGGGTGGCGCTGGATCTTCTATGTCAATCTGCCGGTCGGCCTGCTCGTCGTGGCGCTCGCATTGGCCCTAGTGCCGGATCTGCGTCCGGGCCGGCGCCATCGGCTCGATCTCGCCGGTGTTGCGCTCGCCACAGCGGGCCTGTTTGGCGTTGTCTTCGGCCTGATCGAGGGACAGCGCTATAACTGGGGCACCGTGTGGTCGGGGATCACCATCCCCGAGATCATCGCCGCCGGCGTCCTGGTGCTGGCGCTCTTCTTCGTCATCCAGTGGCGCCGGCAGGACCGCGAGCCGCTGCTGCCATTCGCGGTCTTCAGGGATCGGAATTACACGGTGATGACGCTCGTCCTGATGGCCATGGGCTTCGCCATGGTGGGCGTCTTTTTGCCCATCACCATCTACTTCCAGTCGGTGCTGGGGCTGAGCGCCTTCGATGCCGGCATCGCAACCGCGCCCATGCCGCTGACCATGATGCTGTTCTCGGGTGTGGTGGCTCCCCTGGCCGCGCGCTTCGGCAAATACATCCTGATGGCCGGGCTCACCTTGTTCGCGATCGGGATGGCGTATATCGCCTGGAGGGTGCAGGTGGATTCCAATCGTTGGAGCTTCGTTCCAGGACTGGTCCTCGGAGGCCTGGGGTTGGCGGGAGTGTGGACGCCGGTCTACAGCCTGGCGACTCGTGACCTGCAACCACGGCTGGCCGGCGTCGCGTCCGGCGTGCTGAGCACGGTGCAGGAGCTGGGCACGGTGATCGGGAGCGCCGCCATCGGCGCGGTGCTACAGAACCGGCTGGCGACCGGTCTGAACGAGCATGCCGTCGCCTACGCGTCGCAGCTGCCGGACCAGTTTCGGGCTCGCTTTACGGAGGGTTTCAGCCAGGCGGCGAGCCGTGGCCTGGAGGTGGGTCGCGGCCAGACCGGTGGCAGCCTGCAACTGCCCGCCGGTGTCCCGGCGCAAATCGTGCAGCAGCTCGAGCGGCTGGCGCATGCCGTCTTCACCCAGGCGTTCGTTGACGCGATGCGTCCGAGTATGGCTCTCGCGATCGCCGTCGTGCTCGTCGCGGCGCTTGGCGTCCTCGGGGTTAGGGCTCGTGCCTCAAAGGCCGAGCCGCAGCCCATGGCACAGGCGTACCAGGAGGCGGCGCCGGTCGCCTGACGCACGAGGGAGCGGCGCCGCCGTGTCACACGCGGCGGCGTTACCGCCTCTCCACGAATTCCGACTTGCGATTTTTCCTGAGTTATGGGATAGTGAGGTCCGTAAATATGAGTTCGCTCACTTTTAAGGCCGAGCACGATGCCACGGAGTTCCAGCCCGATCCGAACGGCTTTCTCTTCGATCCCCGGATACGGGGAATCTTGGCCCGCACCGGTCGGAAAATCGAGCCGGGGACCGAAGCCATGGCGGCCGTTCGCATCCTCGGCAAAAGGATGCACCAGATGATGGAGCGCTGGGCCGATCAGCACGGGCTGAGCGAGGGTCGCTTTCAGATCCTGGTGCGCCTGCATCACCAGGCAGATGGCCGGATGACGATGGGCGACCTCGCGGGCATGCTGGACGTTGCCCCCCGCACGGTGACCGGGCTCGTCGATAACCTGGAGCGCGACCGTCTCGTCAAACGCGTGGACGATCCCAATGATCGCCGCGCGGTCCACGCCGAGATCACCGACCAGGGGCGGGAGCGTGTCAAGGCGCTCTGGCAGGAGGCGGTGGCCGGCCAAGCCGGGTTAACCCGTGGGTTCAAGGACTCGGAGCTGATTCAACTGCGCCATATGTGCCTCCGCCTGATACAGGCGATGAGCGTCGAGGAAGGAAAAACCCATGCCACAAGCTGAGCTGACCACCCGGATCAAAGTCCTGGCGACCGCCGGCGTGATGCTGGCGCTGCTGCTCGCGGCGCTCGACCAGACGATCGTCGGCACGGCGTTGCCGCGCATCGTCGCCGAGCTGAACGGTCTCGATCGCTACTCCTGGCTGATCACCGGCTATCTCGTGGCCTCGACGGTCGTCGTGCCAATCGCCGGCAAGCTCGGAGACCTCTTCGGTCGCAAGCCATTCCTGATCGCCGGCATGGTCGGGTTCGTCGCCGCCTCGGCGCTCTGCGGCATCGCCCAGGACATGACCCAGCTGATCGTCTTCCGGATCATCCAGGGCCTCTTCGGCGGAATGCTGTTCGCGTCGGCGTTCACCGTCCTTGGCGACATCTACACGCCGGCGGAGCGCGCGCGAATCCAGGGCCTCTTCGGCGCTGTGTTCGGTCTCTCCTCGATCATCGGCCCGATCGTCGGCGGCTTCTTGACCGACAACCTCGGCTGGCGCTGGGTGTTCTACGTGAACCTCCCGGTCGGCCTCCTCGGCGTCCTGGTGGTGGCCGCCTTCCTGCCATTCGTGCGGACCAGGGCGTCCTGGCGTGACATCGACTTCATCGGGTCGGCGGCGCTCGCCGCAGGGCTGATCCCGGTGCTGGTCGCGCTCTCGGTCGCGAAGGACCAGGGGTGGACCTCGTTCCAGGTCCTTGGCCTGCTGGGTTTCGGTTTGGCCATGCTGGTCGCGTTTTTCATCATCGAGCAGCGGGTCAAGGAGCCAATCGTCCCGTTCGCGCTCTTCAAGAACCGGGCCTTTGCCGTCTCGATGGTGGTCGGCTTCTTCGCCGCCCTCGGGATGTTCGGGATGATCATCTTCGTCCCGCTCGAGCTCCAGGGCGTGCTCGGTGCCAGTGTCACCAACTCCGGCTTGCTGCTCACCCCGATGATGCTCGGCCTGATCGTGGCCAGCATCCTCTCGGGGCAGCTGATCCCGCGGATCAAGCACTATCATTACCTGGGCACCGTTGGCGTCGCGCTGATGATGATCGGGATCTACCTCCTCGCCCAGACCACGACGTCGACCGCCCAGATGTCGATCACGATCGACATCGTCCTGGTCGGCCTGGGGCTGGGTGTCACCATGCCGCTCTACATCAATGCCGTGCAGAGCGCCCTACCGATGCGTTACCTCGGTGTCGGGACCAGTCAGATCCAGTTCTGGCGCAACGTGGGCGGGACCGTGAGCTCGGCCATCCTCGGCAGCATCCTGGCGCAGCGGTTACCAGGCGCCATCGCCTCCGAAATCGCCAAGCTCCACCTTCCGGGGACATTCCT
Source organism: Chloroflexota bacterium (assembly GCA_005882525.1). GTDB lineage: Bacteria > Chloroflexota > Dormibacteria > CF-121 > CF-121 > CF-13. The sequence continues at coordinate 5,288 of VBGO01000049.1, read as the reverse complement.
AAGTGCCCTGGGCAACTCCGCCGGCAATCCGAACGAGTTGCTCGATCCGGCCCGGATCGCCGCGCGAAAAGCGGCGCTGCCGCTACAGCTGGCGCCGCTCTACGATCAGGCGATGCACGCCGTCCGCACGGCGCTCGCGCTCACCCTCCACGACCTGTTTCTGATCGCGGTCGTGCTCTCCGCGATTGCGCTGATCGCCTCGCTCTTCATGCCCGACGTGCCACTGCGCTCGCGCCAACCGCAGCGGCAGGCCGACGCTGGTGAGATCCCGGCGGCCGCGGTCGGATGAGTCATGGCTGACGCGGCGATCGCGACCGAGCAACTGGTCAAGCGCTACGGTGAGATCGAGGCGGTGCGCGGCATCGACCTCTCGATCTTGCCCGGCGAGATCTTCGGCTTCCTGGGCCCGAACGGCGCCGGCAAGTCGACCACGATCAGTATGCTGTGCACGCTGCTGCGGCCGACCTCCGGGCGCGCCGCGGTGGCGGGTTTCGACGTCGCCCGTGACCCGGACTCGGTGCGCGCCCGGATCGGCCTCGTCTTCCAGGACCCGGCCCTCGATGAGCAGCTGACGGCACGGGAGAACCTCGAATTTCACGCCTTTCTCTACGACGTACCGCGGGCGATCCGCGCACAGCGGATCGACGAGGTGCTCGGAATGGTCGAGCTGGCGGATCGGGCCAACTCGAAAGTCATGACCTTCTCGGGCGGCATGAAGCGCCGACTGGAAATCGCGCGCGGCATCTTGCACGCGCCCGAAGTCCTGTTTCTCGACGAGCCGACGCGCGGACTCGATCCGCAGACGCGGAGCCACATCTGGGATTACCTTAAAGACCTGCGCCGCCGCGAAGGCATCACGATCTTCATGACGACGCATTACATGGATGAGGCCGAGTTCTGCGACCGCATCGCCATCATTGACATGGGGCGGATCGTCGCCCTCGGCACGCCCGACGAACTCAAAGCGCACGTCGGCGGCGATGTCATCACGATCGCGACCACGGATAACACCGCCAGCGCCGCCGAACTCGCCTCGAAGTTCGGGCTGCAACCCGCAGCGGACAACGGCACGCTGCGCATCGAGGCATCGGACGGCGCCGCCCTTATCCCACGCTTGGTACGCGACCTCTCCGCGCGGGTGACGGCGGTGACGCTTCGGCGGCCCAGCCTCGACGATGTCTTCCTCAAGCTCACGGGGCGCGCCATCCGCGAGGAGCAGGCGGGAGCGTTGGACCGCATGCGCATGATGGGAGCCCGGTTTGGAGGCCGGCGTCGCTGATGGCCGTTCCAGTCGCCGCTCAGACCCGGCCCGCGAGCGTTCGCCGCGTCGATACGCGGCGCGCCACGCTGCGGGCGATCTACATCATCTGGTATCGCGATGTCCTGCGCTACTCGCGCGACCGGCTGCGGCTTTTGGCTTCACTGGCGCAGCCGCTGCTCTTCCTCCTGATCTTTGGCACGGGCCTCAGCTCGTCGCTGCGGGGTATCGGCGGCGGCCTGGGTGGAGCGCCGTCGATCAACTACGTGCAATTTATCTATCCCGGGATCATCGGCATGGCCGTGTTGTTCACGTCGATTTTCAGCGCCATGTCGATCGTCTGGGATCGCGAGTTCGGCTTCCTCAAGGAAGTCCTGGTCGCGCCCATCGATCGCTCCGCGATCGCCATCGGCAAGGCGCTGGGGGGTAGCACCCAGGCGATGGTACAGGGCATCCTCCTGCTCGTGCTGGCGCCGATCGTCGGAGTCAGCCTGACCCCGCTGGCGGTGCTCGAGCTCATTCCATTGATCTTTGTCCTGGCATTCGCGTTGACGACGCTTGGCGTCGTCCTGGCCGCCGGGATCAAGTCGATCCAGGGATTCCAGGCGGTCATCAACTTCCTGATGATGCCGATCTTCTTCCTGTCGGGGGCACTCTTCCCGCTGGGCAATCTTCCCTGGTGGATGACCGGCCTGACCCGGATCGACCCCGCGGCCTACGGCATCGACCCGCTCCGGCGCGTCATCCTGGGCGCCTCGGGCGTTCCCGCCGCGGTCACCGACCGGCTCGGCTTGACCGTGGGCGGCCAGACGCTTCCCCTTATGACTGAGGTCGCTCTGGTGCTGGCCTTCGGCGTCGTGATGCTCGGCATCGCCATCTGGAGTCTTCGCCGCCCCGCCTGAGCTCGCGTTCAAGCCGGACGGTCGCGACGGTGCGAGAATGCAACCAGGTCGCTGCTGCATCAGGAGGGCATGGGATGGCACGCACACGCGCGATGCAACGTCGCGGGCTGACAGCGCTCGGTGGGTCGATCATGGTCGCGGCTCTGTTCGCGTGGCTGCCGGTCCAGACCGCGGCCGCCGACCTTCGACAGGGCTCCGACGTCACGGTCGGTCCCGGTGAAACGGTCAACGACGATATCTACGCGGGGGCCGGCACGATCAGCATCCAGGGAACCGTCAACGGGAAGGTCATCGCCGGCGGCGGGACGATCACCGTCTCGGGCAACGTTACCGGAGACCTGATCCTCGGCGGCGGGACCATCAATGTCACCGGACACGTGGGCGGCAGCATCATCGCAGGCGGCGGCAACCTCACGCTCAACGGGCCGGTCGCGCAAGACATCGTCGTGACCGGCGGAAGAGTCGACATCGGATCCGGCAGCACCATCGGTCGCGATCTGGTGATCGCCGGTGGAACCGCGACGGTGTCCGCGCCGATCGCCCGCCGGGTCCAGATGTCATCGGGTAGCCTGACCCTCCGGAATCGCGTCGGTGGCGATGTGCGCGGAAGGGTTGACCATCTCAAGCTCGATGGCGCGCAAATCGCCGGCAACCTCGACTACACCAGCAACAATCAGGCCCAGCTGGTCAATGGCGCGCATGTTGCCGGGACGGTGACGCGGCATACGCCGACTGACGCGGGCCCGAACCTCGGCCGCGGCTTGCTTGGTTGGCTGCGCGGGCTGATCGGGATCTTCGCCCTCGGCCTGCTCGCGATCCTCCTGCTGCCACGCTTCAGCACGCGGAGCATCGACATCCTGCGGTCGGAGCCGTGGCTCAGCCTCGGCATCGGGGCCGCCATCGTCGTGGTCACGCCAATCGTGGCCGTGATCGCCTTCATCGTCGGCCTGTTGATCGGCGGCTGGTGGCTCGGGCTCCTGCTGGTCCCGCTCTGGATCCTGGCGCTGGCCCTCGGCTATGTCGTTTCCGGATTTCTGCTGGGGCGGCTGATCTTCGCCCAGCTGGGCTGGGGTCAGTACCACGATGCCATCGCGCTGCTGGGTGGGCTCGTCCTGCTGACCGTGCTCGGACTCATCCCGGTACTGGGCGTGCTGGTCGGCCTGGCGGCGCTGGTCTTCGGCACCGGCGCGCTGGCGCTGGCTGTGAGCCGGCGTGCCCGGATGCGACCGGCCGCGGCGTAGGTCGAGGCAGGAGGCTACGGAAGGCGCCCTACAATGTTGCTCGCGCCGGGATGACGGAATAGGTAGACGTTGGCGACTTAAAATCGCCTGCCCGTAAGGGCGTCAGGGTTCGAGTCCCTGTCCCGGCACCACTGGGCTGGGCGACGCTCATCGACGGCTCAGGCCGCGAAGGCTTGCGGTCGCTCGCCTCGAAGGCGGAGAAAGAACGCCGTCGCCAGCGTGTAGGGGAGGAGCAGGCGGACTTCGAAGACTGGTGGGCGTCGGGCGATTCCGGCGAAGAGCTCCGGCAGCTGACGCCGTTCCATCGCCTCCGTGATCCGCTGAATGGCGAACGCGTCAGAGGCGCGGATTTGCGCACTCGTCCCGTCCCACACCGTCTTGCCGTCTTCCAGCTGCCGCCATTCGGCGAGCAGGACACCCTGCGCCGCGCTCAGCGCCAGTGCCTGGTTCAAGCGCGGTTGCCCGTCAGGATGGAACTCGATGCCACGTGAGCGCGCCAGGGCCAGGCTCTTTTGCACCGCCGTCTCCACATAGGGCCACGATTCGGCGTCGGCGGCGGCGTGCGCCAGCAGGTCTGGCGCCTCCATGATCCGCTTGGCTCGGCCGAGGGCCAAACCATCGAGCTCGCTGCGAACGGTGGCGCTGAGCTGGATGTGCGCCAGCGGGGGTGTCCTCAACGCAAAGAGCTCGACCACCGGTTCGGAGAAGACGATCACTGGGTCATCGGTCGGCGTCGGTAGCTCTTTGTGCTGCACGGACGGCCGCCAGGCCGCCGTTTGCGCGCCCCGCCGACTGCTGCGGAGCTTGAAAAGGCCAGCCTGGTGCCGGCCGACCAGGATGGCCGCGGTGATGCCAAGGGTCATGACCAGGATCGTCGGCAAGATGCCGAACCGAAGGAGGGCCACGACCGAAAGCACGAGGGTCGCGGCGAGGACGATCGGGCGGCGCATGATCCGGCCCATGCCTCCGAATACAACGTGCGGGGGGCCGATCCCGTGCAGTCGGTGGCGCCTAGTTCAGGTTCCTGAACAGGGTGGCGATACCCTGGCCCCCGCCGATACACATCGTCACGATCCCCCACTCGGCCTGCCGCCGCTTCAGCTCATAGGCCAGCTTGACGGTGAGGATCGCGCCGGTGGCGCCGACCGGATGGCCGAGGGCGATGGCGCCGCCGTTCGGGTTGACCTTTTCGGGATCGATTTCCAACTCCCGGATGACCGCGACGGCCTGCGCCGCAAAGGCCTCGTTGAGCTCCATCAGATCGACGTCGTTGATCGTCATGCCGACTTTCTTGAGCAAGTTCTGGACGGCGAAAATCGGCGCAACCCCCATGATCTCGGGGGCGATCCCAGCGACCGCGTCCGCGACCCACTCGAGCTGTGGGTTGACTCCGAGCTCCGCAGCCTTCGCCCTGGTCATCACCACGACGGCGGCACCGGCATCGTTGATGCCCGAGGAGTTGCCCGCGGTCACACTGCCGCCCTCCCGAAAAGCCGGCTTCAGGCGGCCGAGCGACTCGACGGTGGTGGCCGGGCGCGGATGCTCATCGATCTGGGCGACGATCGGCTCACCCTTCTTCTGCGGAATGGCAATCGGCACGATCTGGTCTTTGAACCGGCCCTGCGCTATGGCCGCGGCCGCCCGCCGCTGGCTCTCCGCCGCGAAGGCATCCTGCGCCTGGCGCGAGACCCCGTAGCGATCGGCGACTTTCTCGGCCGTCGCGCCCATCTGGTAGCGGCCAAATGGGTCCGTCACGAGCGAGAGCGTGCCGTCGATCAGCGCCGCTTCACCGAGGCGCCATCCGACCTGCGCCCGGGGCAACAGGTATGGCTGGATCGACATGTTTTCGTTGCCACCCGCCACGACGACCTGGGCCTCGCCGGTTCG
>VBGO01000048.1 GCA_005882525.1 Chloroflexota bacterium | reverse complement strand
GGACCAGGTCGATCTCGCCGGTGAGACCGATCTGCTGGCGCACTAGCTCCGCCTGGGCGAGCGCCGGATCGCCGGCTGGCACCAGCTGTGCGGGGTCGGTCTCGATCTTGACGGCCGGCAGAGCGGCCCAGCCGATCAGGCCGATGGCCGCGATCACCATCGCCGCCGCCGGCACCAGGGACCCGAGCATGGCGATCCGGCGGCCCGCGACCGATCGGAGACGGCTGCCCGCCAGCACCGCGGGAAACCGCCGTCCAACCAGCACCAACGCTGGCAAGCCGACGAGGTAGTTCGCCAGGTAGGCGAGCGCGACCCCCAGCGCCATGAAGAGGCCAAACTGCCGGACGAGTGGGATTCCGGAGGCCACGAAGGCGAGCATCCCCGCGGCCGTCGCGAGCGCCGCCAGTCCGGTCGACGGCAGCATCCGGCGGGCGGCCAGGGCCACCCGGCTTTCGACGCCGCCCTCGGCATCCATTACGCGATTGACCGACTGGATGAAATAGTCGGTGGCGAGCCCGAGCACGACGGGCAGCACCACGAGCGTCGCGGGCGTGACCGGGAGGCCAAGGAATCCGGCGATGCCTCCGGTCCACAGCGCCGCCGGCGCTGCGACCAGGAGGGTCAGGACCATGGAGGTCCCCAGCGCGAGGAGGCCGACGACCAGGACGGCCAGCAGGGCCAGCGGCAGCAGCAGCTTGAGCGAGTTGAAAACCGAATCGGCGACCGAGAGGGTCAGAACGGGGGAGCCGGAGGCCACGAAACGAAGGTCGTGCAACTCTTTCAAGTCACTACTACGGGCGGCGCTGTTCACGATGTCGACGATGTGCCGGACCTGGTCGAGCGAGGCATTGCGGTTCATCCGGACGGTGATGAGGGCGTGCGTCGTGTCGGGCAGGGCCCAGGTCCAGAAGGGGCGGACTTGCTGGCCGCTCGGCTCCAGGAGCACGCCCTGGATGAAGGTGGGGTTGTTGACCGCCGGCACGCCGAGGGACGGAAACGCCTTCGCGTAGCGTTGGGCACAAGCGCTGACCGCCTGCTGGAACGCTTGCTGGCCGGCCTGGTCCTGCTGGGCCTGCGACTGGCCGCCCGCCGCGGCCTTCTGGCGGGCAGCGGTTTCGGCACTCTTTCCCTCCTGGGCACAGACGTTGAGCAGGACGGTCGTGGTGCTGATCGCCAGGGTGTTGACCAGCGTGCCGGGCCCGTAGACCTTCTTGACTCCGGGCGCCTGGTGCAGCTTTCCTTCGAGGTGGGACAGCCCGACGATATGGTCGGGCGTGATCAGGCTGACACCGGCCGCCGGCTGCGCCATCACCACCACCGGATCGGCGCCAAAGGTATCGGCAACCAGGGCCTGGTCCTTGAACGCGCTGGCTTGGGAGTCGGTCAGCAGGTCGACCCGCGCATCCGGATGCAACCGCGTCAAGCCGACGACGCTGCCGGCCGAAAGCAGCAGGGCGAGGACCAGCAACACCAAGGGCCGGCGGGAGGGGGTCGTGAAGAGCGTCAGCGGTGGCGGACCCTCGGTCACCGGTGATGGCCGCACGATCTGCTCAGTTACCAAGGAAGAGCGCGACCAGGTCCTGATCGTGGATGGGCGGGGCCTGCGAGCTGGGGGACCCCGAGCCGCAGGGCGGTGCGGGCGCGCCGCCGCTGCCGGTGGGAACGATCTGCACGCGGACGTAGTGGCCGTTGCCATCGCGACCGCCAAAGGCGGACTTGGTTTCCAGCACCGCCTGCATCAGGCAGGGCAATGCGGGATTGACGCCTACGATCACGGCGTCCAGCTCGGTGGCGACGACCCGCAGCTGCTCGACGGTGGCCGGTCCCTTCGACAGGATGTGGGCCAGGTTCGCCCCATTGCCACTCATCGCTGTATCCAATCCCTGCATCACCGCCGCGGTGTGGTCGATCCCCGACCCGATCGAGTCCTCGACCTGGACCAGCCCGCTCAGCACCAGGTTCGTGTCCGCGATTTGCCGGTCGATGGGGGCCCGCTGCAGATCGGCGTCGAGCCGCTCGCTGGCGGCGATCAGGCCGGCGAGATCGTCGGCCCGGTTGTGCAGCACCGTCGTGGTGGTCGAGACATCGGCGGCGGACTGGCCGAGCGCCTTGAAGCCGGCGTTCATGGTCGCGCCCCGCCCATCGGCCGCGCGCCCCAATTCCACGAAGATGGTCTTGAGGTTGGCCCGGACGTCCGGCTGCAGCGAGTTCAGGACCTGGTCAAAGTCGGTCGAGACGGTCGTGCGCGAGAGCGGGATCGATGCGCCCTCGTGAAGCTGGCCGGTCCGGCCGCCATTCAGGTAGACGTACTTGGGTCCCAGCAGCCCGTGCGGGCGGATGGCGGCGGTGGTGTCGGCATGAAGCTGACCGGCATAGCGGGGGTCGATGGACACCCGGATCAGGGCATAGCCGTTCTGGTAGTCGACCCTGTCAACCGACCCGACTCGCGAACCGCTCAGCTCGACCCAGGCACCCGGGTTGAGCTGGCCGTAGGCACCCGCCTGCAGGCTGAGGTGCAGGCTGTGGCTCCAGGGGAGAGAGAACGGAATGAAGACGAGGATCGCGAAGGCGGCGGCGGCCACCGCGACCGCCAGACCGACGAGCCGGGAGCCATTCATGCGCTTCGAGGTCATCCCGGCGCTCCGAAGAGGAGAAGACTGAGCCAGTCCGGCAGGGCGCCCAGCGGTAACAGGCTTGGCAGTGAGGGGCACAGCGACGGGCTTGGTGTCGGTGTAGGCAGCCCCGGCTTCGGCGTGGGCGGCATGCAGGGCACGGTGGGAAGCGCGGGCGGAGAGATCGACGGACAGGGTAAGGGCGAGAGCGTCGGCGTCGGCAGCTTGGGTGGCGTTGGCGTCGGGACGCACTTGGGCAGGGGCAGGCTCGGCAGCGATGGAAGGGCGGGCAGGGCGGGTAGGGTCGCGGCCTGCGCCTGGCCGGTGCCGGTCTGGCACTGGGGGTTGGCCTGGGCGCTCACCTGATCGCAGGCCGGATTGACGACGTAGTACTGGCGAAGCAAGTGCTGGCCCGCGGCGTCCGTCTGCGAGACGGCGCTGACGAGCTCGGGCTGCAGTACGCGGTTGTTGGTGTTGATGGCGGCGATGCTCGCGTGCGTGTCCGCCGCGACGATCGCCAGGGTGCCGTTCAGCTGGGTCAGCAGCGGATCCAGCGTGACGATGGTGGTATGAAAGTTCTGTTCGTTGCCGGCCAGGGTGGCGTCGAAATCGCCCATCACGTTGCCCAGGTGGGCGATCAGCGCAGCCAGCGCCTGGTCATTGCGCGCCAGCGTGCCGGTCACGTCGCCCATGCCGGAGACCAGGTCGCCAAGCTGCTGATGGCTCTGGGCCAGTCGATCGCTGACGATCGCCAGGTTGGCGACGATGCGGTCCAGGTCGGGGTCATGCTCGTGAAATGTGCTCAGCGGTGCGATCGACTCCTGGGATAGCCCGTGAAGCTGGACCAGGAGGTCGTTGATGGTTCCCTGGTTGCCCTGCAGTGCGCCGCCGGTCTGCTGGATCAGAACTTGCAGGCGGGCGCGTGTGTCGGGGTCGAGGGCGCTCAGGAACTGGTCGAAGTCGACCGGGCTCAGGGTACTGCCACCCTGGAGCATGCCGCCGCTTTGCAATTCGGCGCCGCCGTTGACGGGGGTGATCTCGACGTACTTCTGCGCCAGCAGCGTCGAGTAGCGGATGCGCGCCGTCGTGAATTGATGCAGCGGCGCGTAGTGCGAGGCCACCCGCATGCTGACGATGGCTTGCGTGCCCGAGACCTCGACGCCGGTGACCTGGCCGACACTGTGACCGGCGATCACGACGTCGGCTCCCCGGCTGACACCGTTGGCATCGGTGAAGGCGGCCTTCACCGCGTAGTCCTGCCCGGGGGGGACGAGACTGAGGTTGAAGGGCAGGCCGAAGCTGGCGTCGATTGCCGCGGCGAGTAGCACCACGATCAATACCCCGGCGAGCGTCACCAGCCCGGCTTTGAAGGGGTTGTTTTTCCTTCTATGCATCAGCCGCCTCCGCTGCAGGCGATCCGCGCCGGGTTGACCGGCTCGGTGCCCGTAAACGCATAGGGATGGACGCGCAGCAGGTTGCCGTTGGCGTCGCGGTAGGAGGTCGCACTGCGCATTTCCGCGAGCGTCTGCACGATATCGGTCATGCACGGATTGAGGATGGCCAGTGAGGTGGCGGAGTGATCGGATAGCTTCTGCAGCGCATCCAGGACGGCCGGCAGTTTTCTGAGCATCTGGTTGAGATCGCGCTCGTGGCCCTTGAGTCCAGCGGCCAGCTCGCCGAGGGCACGGTCCGCAGCAACAAGCTCGGCTTTCAGCTGGGTCTCGTGCGCGGCGGTGAGGTCGAGCAGGCTGGCGCCGTTGGTGATGTCCTGCCGGAACGCCGTGTCCTCGCTCGCCATCATCTGGGCGATCCGGTCGAACTCGACGTCGAGCGCGCTGAGCTGCTGGTCCTGCTCCGCGATCTTACCGGTGACGGCCGAGGTGTCCTGGACGATCCCGGGCAGAGCACTGAGGAAGGTATTCAGGTCTGACCCGCGGCCGGCCAGCGCGGTGCCACCCTCGCGCGTGAGCGTCTGGATGCGCGTCCGCGTCTGCGAGTCGAAGAGATCCATCACCTGATCAAGGTCGACCGGCGATGCGGTGTCCTGGAGTGGAAGGGTGCCCCCCGAGGGGATCACCGCTCCGCTCGGCGGGCCGGCCGTCAGCTCCACGAACGGGTTGCCGAGCAAGCCCTTCGGTCTGATAGTGGCCCGCGTGCCACGACGCAGCGGGCTGGACCCGGCGTCGATCTCCATCACCACCTCCGCGCCGTTGGGACTCGCACCGTTGTCGGGTGCGATGGCGACCGAGGTCACTTTGCCGACCCGGGCGCCGTTGATGACGACATCGTTCTCCTGGGTGAGTCCCTCGGCGCTCAGGAAATAGGCGGTCAGGGTGTACGAGTGGTGGCCGAGGAGGTTTCCTGCGAGGCCGGCCAGCAGCCCGCCCGCCGCCAGCACCGCGATCAAGATCTTCACCGCGCCTTCCCCAGTTGCATCAGTAAGAGGTCCGCCAGGTCCTGGGGGGCGGTAGGTGCCCCTGGGATCGCTCCGGGAACGGCCAGCGCGGCCTTCTGCGCCGACGGCGTGATCCCGGTGATGCGCAGCGAGTGGATGCCGGCCGCATCCTGATGGGAGAAGGCGGAAATCCATTCGGCGGCCAGGGTCAGCGACTCGGAATCGGTGACGTTCAGTTGATCGTTGGGATAACTGATCTGTCCGAGCAGGATCTCCGGCAGCAGCTGGTCCACCTGTGGATTGGTCAGGTTCAAGGTCCGCTGTCCCGCGGCGATCGTCGACGGGCTTTTTTGCAAGGAGGCGCGGTCGGCCGGCGTCACCCCGCTGAAGGCCTGGTCGAGCGAGCCGAAGACGGCGGCGCCGTTCCGCACGGTGCCGGCGAGCGCCTGGTCACGGGAGGCGATCCCGGTCATCACCGTGGCGCCGCTGTCCACGAGGTGGCCCAGCTGATCCTGCTCGTCGGCGAGCGCCTGCATGATGGTGTTCAAGTTCGTCAGGATTCGATCGAGCTCCTGCTGCCGGCTCTGGCCCACCCGCGCCAGCGGCCGGAGGTTCGCCATGGTGGCATCCAGACCCGGGAGGGCGGTGCTGACGTCCTGCTGCCGGCCGTCGAGCGCGATACCGAGCTGTTGAAACGATGCCGACATGGCCTTCCGGGTTGGGGCGTCCATCGCACTGAGGATGTCGTCGATCTCGATCGCCTGCCCGGTCTGGGCCTTTTTGATGGTGGCCCCGCTCTGCAGGTATGCCTGGTCGCTGGCCTGGGGGCGGACCAGCTCGACGAATTTCTCGCCTAGCAGCGTTTTGGGACGGATCACCGCACGCGTGTCCTGCCGCAGCCGGATGCCGGGCTGGAGCGCCATCTGCACCAGGGCCCCGCCGTCGCTGGCATCGCTGATGGCGAGCACCGAGCCGACGTGCACGCCGCTGACCCGCACCTCCGCCTGGGGCACCAGGCCGTTGGCGCTGGCGAACTCGGCTTTCAGCGCAAAGTCGTTGCTCCATGGGCCGTGCAGGCCCATGTTGAGCGCGATCAGGCCCAGCCCCGACAGGCACACCGCCGCGAAGGTGATGACCATCGCGACGCTGACGACGGTACGCTGCCGCATCAGGGCACCGCGGGTTGGAAGCACTGGTCGGCGCAATAGACGCGCCACATGTGCACCCAATCGTTGGGATTGCTGCCGGGCTCATCCGGATGGCCGATGCCGCTCATCACCGACGCGAGCTCACGGAACAGTTGGGCGATCCCCGGCGTTTCGTTCTGGACGGCCCCGAACACCGTGGCGGCGCCGTTGAGGTAGTGATTGGTGTTGTCCATCATGGCGGGCCCCTGCGCGATCGCGCCGTGCAATCGTTGGGCGGCGCTCCCACCCAATGCCTGGTCGAGGATGCCCATCACCCGGTCCTGCTCGACCAGGGTGCCCTGCAGGTTCTGTTCCCGCGAGGCGAGGGTGGCCATGACGTGATCCCAGTCGGTGATCAGGGCTCGGAACTCCGCGTGCCAGGCCGCCAGCGTCTCCATCACTTTCCGGAGGTCGGCGATCAGCGCGTCGAGATGACCCGAGTTGCTGGCCAGTGTGTGCGCCAGGGCCTGCAGGTCGATGAGCACCGACGACAGGTCGGCGGCGGCCGCGTTCATGTCCTGGCCTCGGCCGGCGGTCGCCTGACCCAGGGTGTTGATCACCAGGTTGAGCTGGTCGCGAACCTGCGGATCGAGCGCGTTGAGCACCTCGTCGACTTCGACCGGGGTCAGCGTATGGTCCTGGTCGATGGTGCCGCCCTGCGGGATGGCCCCTTGTGAGGCATGGCCGCGATTGAGCTCCACGTACGCTTCCCCCAGCAAGTTCTTCTGCCGGATCACGGCGCGGGCGTCCTTGAAGACGGGCGTGAAGTCCTGGTGTAGCAACATGCTGACCTCCACGGCGCCGGCCATCGGAGTCAGCGTCTCGATCTTGCCCACCCGCAGCCCGGACATTGACACGTCATCACCGGCGACCAGATCGGCGCCGGTCTTGAAGACGGCGTTCACGCGGTAGCCGCCGAAGACGAACTCACCACCCATCTGCGCGGCGAGGAAGGCTGTGGCCAGCAGGCCCACCAGGATGTAGGCGATCAGGACGGGTAGGTTGGTCCGGCTCCTCATCTGGCGCCTCCGAGCAGCACGCCGATCGCGGCATCGAACGCATCGGGCACCGGGAGGGCGCCGCCGGGGCGTTCGGTGGGCAGCGTGCAGGGCACGCCGGGACTGCAGCCGCCGACCAGAACACTGATCCGGGTGGCATAACCCTGTCCGTCCTGGGCCCCGAAGGTGTTGGTGCTGTACTTCATGCCGCGGTCGAAGGTGCCCAGGTCGGCCACCAGCAGGTCAGTGTTCGTCGCGAAGTCGCGGGTCAGTCCGCTCAGCAGGTCGACTGTCCTGGGTGCTTGCTGGAGGATGCCGTTGAGCTGGGCGGCGGTGCCCGACAGCGACCGATCCGTTCGGTTGAGGGCCGAATTCGCCTTGGTCAAGGTGGCCTTGATCTGGGCGTCCTGCTGCGAGAGCGAATGCAGCAGAGCCTGCGAATTCTTGATCAGCTCACCGAGCTGCTGCCGGCGATCGCTTCTGGCAAGCTCGGCGGTCACCTGGTCGAGGCCCTGGATCACCTGTTCCAAGTCCCGATCGCGCGCCGCCAGGGTGTCGGTGATCGCCGCGAGGTGGTCCAGGTCCTGTCGGCCGTAATTGATGGTCTGATTGGTGTCGAGGCCGCGCCCGGCGAGACCGCCGCCAAGCGCCAGCACCAGGGTGCGGAGCTTCTCGCGGGTTGGCTGATCGAGGCTGTTGACCACGTCCTGGAGATCGACGGCCCGCGCCACCTGCTCGGTCGGCAGCCGCGATCCCGGGGGCAGCGCATCCGCCCGGCCGGGATCGAGCGCCATGTATTTCTCGCCCAGCAGGCTCTTCGGTCTAACGGTGAGGCTCGCGTCGGCGTGGATCGGGGTATAGGCATCCTCGATGGCGATCGTGACCAGCGTCTTTGTCCCGTCGAGGCGGATGTCCCGTACGCTTCCCGCCTTGGCGCCGGCGATCAGCACGTCGCTTCCGGGATAAAGGCCGTCGGCCGAATCGAGCGGTACCAGCAGCCGGTACTCGGTCAGCCCGTTGACGATCCGGAACGACACGATGGCGAGGAGCACGATCACCCCCAGGATCAGCCCCACGCGATACCTGGTGACCCAGGCGCGGATGACGTCCACCTACTCCATGCCAAGGGGGCCTTCGACGGCACCCTTGATGAACTGCTGGGTGAAGGGGTTGGACGACTGCTGCAGTTCCTCCTTGGAACCTTCGTCGACGACCTTGCCGCCGTGCAGCAGGATGATGTGGTCGCCGATGTTGAAACACGACTTGATGTCGTGGCTGATGACCACCCCCGTCGAGTTGTACTTTTGCTGGATCTGCTTGATCAGGTCGCAGAGCAGCGCCGTCCGCACCGGGTCGAGCCCGGAGTCGGGCTCGTCGAACAGCAGGAGCTCCGGTTCCAGGACGAGCGCCCGGGCGAAGCCGGCGCGCTTGCGCATCCCGCCCGACAGCTCGTTCGGCATCTTGGAGACGGCCTCGTTGAGTCCGACCTCGTCGAGCCGCTGCATCACGATCTCCTTGATCTCCGCCTCCGATTTCTTCGTGTGCTGGCGAAGCGGGAAGGCGACGTTGTCGTAGAGGTTCATCGAGCTGAACAGGGCGCCGTCCTGAAAGAGCATGCCGACGTTGCGTCGCAGCTCGAGCAGTTCCTCCTCATCCAGGCTGGGCACGCTCTTGCCGGCTACCCGGACGTCGCCCCGGTCGGGATAGAGCAGGCCGACCACATGGCGGAGCAAGACACTCTTGCCGGTGCCGGACGGGCCCATGACCACCGAGATCTTGCCGGTCGGGATGTGGCAGCTGACGCCGTCGAGCACCTGGTTGCCCTCGAAGGCCTTGTGGAGGTCCTCGATCTCGATCATGTTCTCGCCGTCCTTGCCCGTGCGCGCGCCGTTCTGCTGCATCTTGACCTCGCTATGAGGGGATTGGGAGATTGGGGTTGGTGCCCCAGAAGATCTGGGTGAGGAGGGCGTTGACGACCACGATCATCACGAGGCTGATCGCCATGGTCTTGGCGACCGCCCGGCCGATGCCCACCGCGCCGCCTTTGACGTGGTAGCCGTAGTAGACCCCGACACAGATGACGAGGAAGGCGAAGACCACGGCCTTGATCAGCGAGTAGCCGAAGTCGGTGAGATTCGTGAACCGCCAGAAGTAGGAGAAGTAGACGCCGTTGGAGACCAGGCCGATCTGAAATCGCTGCACCACCCAGCTGGCGAAGAAGCTGGTAGCCAGCGCCAGCACGTACATCACCGGAAGCACGAGTAAGGCGGCCACCATGCGCGTGGTAACCAGGAAGGGGACGGAGGGGACGCCCATCGTTTCCAGCGCATCGATCTCTTCGTTGATCCGCATCGTCCCCAGCTCCGCCACCAGGCCACAGCCGACCTTGGCGCCGATCGCGAAACCGAAGAAGAGCGGCGTAATTTCGCGCATGTCGCAGAGCGCGTTGAAGACCCCGGCCAGGCTCTCCGCCCCGCCCAGCTGATGCAGGGAGTAGTACGCCTCGACCGAGCATTCAGACCCGCTGAAGTAGGTCATGACCAGCGCCACCGGCGTCGAACCGAGGGCGAGAAACGCCGCGTACCACCAGATCTCGTGGCGGTAGCGCAGGGCCCGCGGGATAGAGCGGAGCGCAGCAACCGAAAAAAGAACGATCTGCCCCAGGACATCGAACAGATCAAGCCCGGGTGCCCAGAAGCGGCGCGGAACGGGGCCGAATTGCTGGGCGGGCGGCCGAACCGAGGTGGTGACCATCGGCTATCGAAGCACGTTCTGGTTGTGGAACAGGGCCAGAACGGTGGGCGTGTAGAGGTACTCGAGCGCCTGGATCCCGACGAAGCACCAGACGACGCCGGAGTGCACCGCGCGGGCGACCCCCTCCGCGCCGCCTTTGGCACTTATACCTTTATATATGCAGATGGCGGCGACGAGCGCGCCAAACAGGATGCACTTGATCTCGCCACCGAACAGGTCGACCAGCGTGCCCTGGGTAAAGAAGCTCGCCAGGAAGGCGCCCGGGTTGACGCCCACCACGGCGATCGCGATGAAGAACCCCGAGAGCGTGGTAAACAGCATCATCGGCACGTTGTAGAGCGCCGTCATCGCCATCAGGGCCAGGGCGCGGGGGACCACGATAAACAGCACGTTGGACAGGCCCATCACGCTCAGGGCCTCCAGCTCTTGCCGGACCTGGCGGGCACCCAGGTCGGCGACGATGGCGGTGCCGCTCACGGCTGCGATCATCAAGCCGGTGGCGACCGGCGAAAATTCCCGGATGTTGGCCATCACCGTGAAGCCGCCCAGCCGGTACTCGCTGCTGGCCGCCCTGAAGAAGTGACCGGCTTCGAGCGACACGATGATGCCCCAGCCCACGCCGGTGAGCAGCAGGGGAATGAAGTTGGCCGTCAGGATGAAGCGACACTGGTCGAAGAATTCCT
>VBGO01000464.1 GCA_005882525.1 Chloroflexota bacterium | reverse complement strand
TGAGTGCGCTGCGCTCGTACTACGCCGAGGCTTCACGGCGTTATGGGGTCGACCCCAGCTACCTGGCGTCGATCAACTACATCGAGAGCAACTTCGGCCACGTCAAGGACACTTCCTCGGCCGGCGCACAAGGTCCGATGCAGTTCTTGCCCAGCACCTGGACCCAATATGGGCAGGGCGGAGACATCCACGACCCTCACGACTCGATCCTCGCCGCGGCGCGGTACCTGGTCCGGAACGGCGCGCCGTACAACATGCGCAACGCGATCTTTCAGTACAACCACGACTACGACTACGTCGACGCGGTGGAGTCGTTCGCGCGGGCCTACCGCACCGACCCGGGTTGGCTGGACCGGATGTATTACTGGAACACGTTCGGCTAGGCGCCGACTGATTTCGCCTCGGTGTATCCAGCGGCGCTTATCACGCCTGCGGATACGGCTCCTCTGGCGGGCGGTCTCATGCGGTGGACGCAACACCTGCTGCCGACGACTCTTCTAGGAACTGAGCCAACTTCTTAGCTGGCGACTTCCAGCCGAGGGTCTCGCGGGGTCGGCCGTTGAGCTGCGCGGCAACCATGTCCAGGTGGTCCTGGGTGTAATGAGCCACGGTCTTGCCGCTCGGGAAATATTGGCGGAGCAAGCCATTGGTGTTCTCGTTGGTGCCCCGCTGCCAGGGACTCTTTGGGTCACAAAAGTAGACCTGGACTCCGGTATCGATGGTGAAGCGGACATGCTGTTTCATCTCCCGGCCCTGGTCCCAGGCCAACGAGCGACGCAGGTTCTCTGGCAGGGTGAGGATCTTCTGCGTTAGGCCGAGGCGGGCGCTCTCGGCGTTGATGCCGGAGGGCAGCTTGAAGAGCATCACGAAGCGAGTGCTTCGCTCGACCAAGGTGCCGATGGCGGTGGTCGGGGTGCCGAGCAGAAGGTCGCCCTCCCAGTGACCAGGCACCGCCCTGTCTGCAGCTTCAGCTGGCCGCTGGCTGATCATGACCATGTCCTTGATCTTGCCCTCGCCGGGCCGTACCTGCTTTTTGGGTTGTCGGATCAGATGACCTCGGCGCAGGTGCTTGACCAGTTCTTTGCGAAGTAGACCGCGGCCCTGGATGTAGAGCGAGAGGTAGATCGTCTCGTGGGAAACCTGCATCAAAGGGTGCCTTGGATATTCCTCCTTCAAGAAGCGCGAGATCTGCTGCGGAGACCAATTCAACTCGAGCCTAGCCACCACCTCAGCTCGCAATTCAGGGCAAGCTCCCAACTTAGTCGGCTTCGGACGTCTGCCTCGAGCCAGCGCAGCATCTTCAGCTTTGCCGGCTCGATAGCCCTGGCGCCCCTGATTCCGAGCCACCTCGCGGGAGACCGTCGATGGTGACCTGCCGATGCGCATCGCAATCGCACGCAGCGGGTCTGCGGCCGCCAGGCCCCGCGAGATCTCTTCTCGTTCCTGCAGGCTCAGCGTAATCCGCGACTTCTGACGCGGCCGAGGCCGGATCCCGCCCGTCGCACGGAAATACTGTCCGACCGAAGTGCGGTAGCGGCCCATGTGGCGTGCAATGCGTGTCGCCGCTTCACCAGCCGCTCGCCGTGCCCAGACCTCCGCTATCTGGGTCTCCGTAAGCGGCCCCTGTCGCGGTCTGTACCTTCGTCCCTTCAAAGACACCTCCTTCTGCAGGCAAACCTTGCCTGCTTTACCTGAGGTGTTGCGTTGACCCCTTGAGGCCGCTCGCCAACGGTATGTAACCTCAACCGCACGGCCTCACGCCGGACGCCAGAGGGCATTCGCGATCCTCCACCAAGCCAAGGTCGGCGGTAGCGAGGAGACCGCCTCAGGGGCCCTGCGGGTCACCAGCATCCTTCGCCGAGAAGATGGAGCGTGGAAGATCTTGCATCGGCACGCGGATCCGATAACCACAGTTCGCCCTGCGGCGTCTGTAATTCAGAAGTAGTTATGCGCAGCGCGCTAGGCGGCCCCATGCGAAAAGATGACTGGTAGCCCTGGCGGGACGCTATTCGAACCTATTGGACCGACTCGAAAGCGATTGGCCGTGGATATTTCGACCACCCTCACCAACCCGGGTCAGGGGGATGGTTGGTCCAGGGTCGACAAAGAGATAGGGCGGTCAGCTCGCTACGGCCGCCGCGAGATGGCCTCGCGCGTCGCGCGGTAGGCGGCGAGGGTGGCGCCAAGGCCTACCAGCGCGAGAAAGACGTCGGTAGTCCACGCCGCGAGCTCACCAGATTGCTGGACGGTGAGCGTCGCGTAGAGGGCCAGCCACCCCAAACCAACGACGTACGACAGCGGCACCACTGTATTGCTCGGGCGCGCGACCATCCAGATACCCAGAACCGCTGTGACCGCGCTCGCTGCGATCGTTACGACCACCTGAACCGGATCGACCCTGAAGATGAGCGATGTCGCGGTGGCGAGAAGTGCGGAGACGACCCAGAGGATTCCAGCCGTCCGCAGCCAGTTCATCGATCGCCTCCGAACGCGTCCGTTCCGTGTGAATCAGTCCTGGCGATGCTCATTCCGGGGTGTTTCCGGATTGGATGCTCATCGGCAACGATTTCCGCAGAACTGACGCCGACGAAGAGCGCGACGAGGCCCGCCATGGCTTCTCTTCCCAAGCGCTCCGAGAAGGGGACCGGTCGCGAACAGAATCCTCATAAGTTTTACCTTCTGAAAGCTTGGCGGCTACACTAGTGGAGCCACTAGTGTAAACTCTATCGAGTGAATGTCAAGCCCCCTGCAACGAGAGCAGGTAGGCGCGAGAACGCCGCACAGACCCGCGGACGCATTCTCAAGGCGGCCTACCGCCTGCTCTGTGCGGGCGGCTACGAAGCGACCACCATGCAGATGGTTGCCGCGGCGGCGGGGGTTGCAGTGCAGACCGTGTACTTCATCTTTGGAACCAAAGCTCGCCTCCTGGCCGATGTGGAGAACCGCGTCGTCCTCGGGGACGCTCCTTTGGACCCAGTGGGCCGGCAGCCGTGGGTGGCCGAAATGCAGCGGGAGACCGACCCAAA
>VBGO01000095.1 GCA_005882525.1 Chloroflexota bacterium | reverse complement strand
TCGGGGCCACCCGCGGCGACGGCTACGTCGGCGAGGACGTGACGCCGAACGTCAAGACGATTCCCAGCGTCCCGCTGTCCGTGACGGTCCCTGGAGAATTTCCGAGGGCGTTCGAAGTTCGGGGCGAGGTCTACATGCCGAAGCGTAGCTTTCAGCGGCTTAACGCCGAGCTGGCCGCCGAAGGCAAGCCGCTCTTCGCCAACCCGCGCAACGCCGCCGCCGGTGCGGTCAGGCAGCTCGATCCGCGGGTGACCGCGCGGCGGCGCCTCGATACCTTCATGTACGCGCTCGACCCAGCCGGCGGAGCGAGGAGCCAGGAGCAGATCCTGACGCGGCTCGAGGGGATGGGGTTCCACGTCAACGAGAACCGCCGGAAGCACGCCGACATCGAAGCCGTCATCACCTTCCTCGACGAGTGGCTGGAGAAGCGGCGTGGGCTCGATTACGGGATCGACGGCATCGTGATCAAAGTCAACGACCTCGGCCAGCAAGCGGAGCTTGGCTTCGTCTCCCGCAGCCCCCGCTGGGCCCTGGCGTTCAAGTTCCCGCCAGAGCAGGCGGAGACGGTGGTAGAGGACATCAAGGTCTACGTCGGCCGGACCGGCGCGATCACCCCGGTTGCCTGGCTCACGCCGGTGCAGATCGGAGGCACGACCGTGAGCCGGGCGACGCTGCACAACGAAGACGAGGTCGCGCGGAAAGACATCCGGCCGGGCGACTACGTCATCATCCAGCGCGCCGGCGACGTCATCCCCGAAGTCGTCCGAGTGCTGACGGAGAAGCGAACGACGTCGAGCCGTCCCTGGCGCATGCCGAAGAAATGTCCCGAGTGCGGGACGGAGCTGGTTAGGGAGCCTGGCGAGGCGGCCACCCGGGCTCGAACATTTTCGACACTTCGTCGGCTCGCTCGACATCGAGGGGCTGGGGTACGCCACCCTGCAGCAGCTGATCGACCGCAAGCTGGTGAAGGACCCGGCGGACCTCTATCACCTGACAAAGGAACAGTTACTGACCCTGGACGGCTTTGCGGACAAATCGGCGCAAAACCTGCTCGACCGCATCGCCGCCAGCAAGTCGACGACGTTCCTGCGTTTTCTTTCTGCGCTCGCCATCAACCATGTCGGCTGGACGATGGCCGGCCTGCTGGCCGACCACTTCGGCATCATCGACCGGCTGCAGGCGGCGAGCATCGACGACCTCCGGGCGATCGGCGGGGTGGGCCCGGCCGTCGCCGAGGCCGTCCATGAATACTTCCGGCGGCCGGAGTCGCGCCGGCTGATCGAGCGCCTGCTGCAGGCCGGGATCGAGATCAAGACACCCGAGCGCGTTGAGGGGCCGCTCAGCGGCAAAACGTTCGTGCTCACCGGCACGCTCGGTTCCCTGACCAGGGGCGAGGCCGAGGAGGCGATCAAACGGCTGGGCGGATCGATCGGATCGGGCGTGTCGAAGAAGACCGACTACCTCGTGGTCGGCACCGACCCGGGCTCCAAGGTCGAGAAGGCGCACCGCCTTAAGGTGCCGATCCTCGACGAAGAGGCCTTCCTCGTCCTCCTCGGCCACTGAGCTCTCGGTGGACGGCATGGCGACCGGAACCGACGGCTAAAGGTCGATAGAACCGCCTATTGCCGAATTCCGTTGAAAAGGACGATTAGCCCGATTAATGCCAATACCGGCGCCCAGTACTGCATTGGAATCCAGAAAAGGGTATGACGGCGACGGACGACGACCTCCTGGCCGGTCTTTGGGTCCAGTAGCCTCCGGTCGACGTCCCGGTTCATTCGAACTCCGGTAAACCAGAGGGCAATGCCCGCCAGGATCTCGCAGATGCCGATGGCCACCAGACGCCGCTCGCCCAACCCGGTGGCGTTGCCGATCACCGTGCGTGGTCGGCACCGACCCGGGCTCCAAGGTCGAGAAGGCGCACCGCCTCAAGGTGCCGATCCTCGACGAAGAGGCCCTCATCGCGCTCCTCGGCCACTGATCTCCCGGTGGACGGCAGGGTGGGGGCCTATGCGGACACAGCTTGCCGCAGATAACGCTGGGTGAACGCTATAAGAGTTTGTAACGAATTGTGACAGCTCCTTAACATCGCTTTGGGGGGCCGCGACGCATATTGCGGGCATGTCGATCCCGCCCCTTCTCGCCGCATCGGGCGGCCGCGCGATCGGGCGCCTGAAAAGGATCGGCCGTCGTGGATTGCTGGCCTTGCTGACGGCCGCGCTCCTCATGCTGGTGTCGGTGCTCGCCGCGCTCCTGCCGGACAGCACCCTGAGCCTCACCTGGTACGTACCCGCGTTGGACAGCGCGATGGTGGTCATGCTCGCGGTTGTCTTGTTTCTCTCGTCGACCGACGTGGTCATCCGACGCGAGGGCCGGTCGCTCCCGCTGGTGTTCGTGAGCGTCGTGATCGGCCTGGTGTGGCTCCTCCACATGCTGGCCTTCCCCGGTGTGGTTCCGTTCGCGCTGCCGTTCACGACCAACCAGACAGCCGTCTACCTCTTCCACGCCGCCCACATCGGCACGCCCGCGCTGTACGCCTGGATCCTGCTCCACCGGGCGCGGCCGCTGGCTCAGCCGCGGCGGTCGCTGCTCAGGGGGGTCGGCCTGGCTCTGGGCGTCGGCGTCTTCGGCCTCGCCCTCACCGCCGGCTTGGCCCTGGTGCTGCCCCCGCTGATCGTCCGGGGTCGTTTCACCGAATTCAACACGCTCCTGCAGGCCGGTCCGTTTCTCGTTGTCGCCTTTGTCGCCGCGGTCTACCGGCAGGGACGCTGCCCCGACCGCCGCATCGAGACGACGGTCGTCACCGCCCTGGTGCTGGTCTGCCTCGAGACCATGATCTCGATGTTCATGCGGGCTCGCTACGACGGCTTCTGGTACGTCGGGCACGCCCTGACCCTGTTGCCGTGCGCCACCCTGCTGATCGGCACGGTCGGTCTCTACGCGGCCGCCCGCCGGGACGCCGAGGTCCAGCTGCGGGTCATGGAAAAATTCAAGGAGTCGCAGCAGCGGCTCCAGGTCATCATCGATACCTCACCCAGTGCTGTGATCACGGCGGACGAGGCCGGCCTGATCACCGGCTGGAACCGCAAAGCGGAGGAGATCTTCGGCTGGTCTCACGACGAAGCCATCGGACGGACGATGGCCGGCACGATCATTCCCCGTCGCTATCGGGACGCTCACCAGCGAGGATTGGCACGATTCATCGAAACCGGCGACGGCCGGCTGGTTGGGAAGACCGTCGAGCTGGGGGCGCTGCACCGGGACGGCCACGAGTTTCCGGCTGAGATCTCGGTCTCCGCTACGTCGCGGTCGGGCGCCAGGGTGGCCTTCGTCGCTTTCGTCAGCGATGTCAGCGAGCGACACATGGCGGAGCGCCTGCGCGGCGTCCAGTTTGCCGTCACCCGGCCGCTCGCCAATGCCGCCACCTGGGCCGAGGCGGCCCCCCAGGTCCTGCAAGGCATCTGCGAGACGATGGGCTGGACGATTGGCGAGTTCTGGGCGGTGGATCGGGAGGCGAATGTGCTTCGTCTGGAGTTCGGCTGGGCCCGCCCGACCAGGGAGCTTGCGGCGTTCGAGGCCGCCAGCCGGGAGCTGACCTTCGCCCGCGGGGACGGACTGGTCGGTCGCGTGTGGGCGACGGGCCGTGCCACCTCGATCGAGGACGTCGCCGGGGATCGCGATTCGCCACGCACATCGGCGGCGTTGAGCGCCGGGCTGCAGGCCAGGTTCGCGTTTGCGGTCACCAATGGGCGCAAAGTCACCGGCGTGATCGCCCTCTTCAGCAACGAGCGTCGCCAGTTGGATCGCGCCACCATGCGGGTGATGGCCGATATCGGCAGCCAGATCGGCCACTTCATCGAGCGGCGTCGGGCCGAGGAGGAATTACGTCGGAGCGGCGAACGGATCCGCGCGATTCTCGACAACGTTGCCGACGGGATCGTCACGGTCGACGACCGCCTCGTCGTTCGTTCCTATAACCCCGCGGCGGAGCGACTCTTCGGATACGCTCCGGACGAGGTGATCGGAAAGGAATTCGGGCGCCTGATCGCCGAGGCTTGCCGAGGCGAGATCAAGCCGCAGCTCCGCGCCTACTTGCGTCCGCACAAGCGCGAGGTGGTGGTGGGTCGCCACGAGACATCGGGCCTGCGTAAGGACGGCATCGCCTTCCCGCTGGAGTTCAACGTCGGCCGGCTTGGCCCGCAGCGGCTGGTAATCGGCAGCCTCCGCGACGTCTCCGAGCGGAAGGCGGAGACGGAAGCGCTGCAGTACCGAGCGCTGCATGATCCGCTGACCGGCCTACCCAACCGGACGTTTCTCCGGGAGCGGCTCGAAGAGACGATCCGGGCCGGTGAGCGCGAGATGAAACCATGCGCCGTCTTGCTCGTGGACCTCGACGGGTTCAAGAGCGTCAACGACAGCCTCGGCCATGAGGCGGGTGACCGGCTGCTGCAGCAGGTCGGTCAGCGGATGCGGAGCGTGCTCCGCAGGGCGGATACCATCGCCCGCTATGGTGGCGACGAGTTTGCCGTGGTGCCCTGGGGCGCGACCGATGTCCCGCGGGCGGTCTTGATCGCCGAAAAGATCCTGCACGCGGTCGACCAACCCTTCACGATCGACGAGCAGCCGATTTCCGTCAACATGAGCATCGGCATTGCGGTCTTTCCGCAGCACGCCGAGGACGCCGATGCCCTGACGCGCCGGGCCGATGTCGCGATGTACGCGGCCAAGCGGGCGCGCAGCGGCTTCAGCGTCTACTCGCTCGACCAGGAGGGTGGAGACAACGGCGGACGCGTGCCGTTGATCGGCAAGCTGCGCTATGCGATCGACCAGTTCGAGCTCATCCTTCACTACCAGCCGATCGTGGCGGCCCTGGATGGGCAGCCCTCGAAGGTCGAGGCGCTGGTGCGCTGGGGCCATCCGAGCCACGGGCTCCTGCCACCCGATGACTTCATCCCCTCTGCGGAGCAGACCGACCTGATCAAGCCGCTGACGGCCTGGGTGCTGAATGAGGCCCTCGGCCAGGTTCACGCGTGGTCGAGGGCGGGTATCGACATCGGGGTGGCGGTGAACCTCTCGGCCCGCAACCTGCTCGACGACGAGCTTCCCGATGCCGTCGCTCAATTATTGAGCACCTGGCAGGTCGCTCCCGAGAAGCTCAGCCTCGAAATCACCGAGCGATCGATCATCGCGACGGAGGCCGAGGAGACGCTGCAACGGCTGCACGCGACGGGAGTCCGCATCTCCGTCGATGACTTCGGTACCGGCTACTCGTCGCTCACCTACCTCAAGCGCCTGCCGGTGCAGGAGATCAAGATCGATAAGTCCTTCGTCATGGACATGGCGACCAACTGGGACGGTGCCGCGATCGTCCGTTCGACGATCGACCTCGGGCACAATCTCGGATTGACAGTCGTGGCGGAGGGTGTGGAGGATGAGAAGACCATGGAGATGTTGCGCCAGTACGGCTGCGACTTCATCCAGGGCTTCCATATCAGCCGTCCCGCGGCAGCGGGGCTGCTCGGCCCCTGGCTGCGAGGCCGCGCCAACCTGACCGGTGCCATCAGCGCCTGAGTCGGGCGCTAATCTATAGGTCTTGCCCGAACCCGAGTCCGAGCTTTCGTCCCGCGAGGTCGAGCACGTCGCCCGGCTCGCTCGATTGGGAATCACGCCAGACGAGGTCGTCCGCTACCGGGATCAGCTGCGCCACATCCTGGCTGCGATCAACGCGCTGAAGCAGGCCGATACCTCGAAGGTCCCGGCCACCGCCCACCCCCTCGAAGCGCGCAACGTGATGCGGGATGACAAGCGGGAGCCGTCGCTCCCGGCCGAGGCGGCGCTGAAGAATGCGCCGAGCCGTGAGGACGCGTACTTCAAGGTCAAGGCGATCCAGGAGTGACGCTCTTTCAACGGTCGATCCGCGAGCTGCACCAGATGCTGGTCGACCGTGAGATCTCGTCCGTCGAGCTGACCGAGGCGGTGCTTGGCCAGATCGACGCCGTCGGCGAAAAGACGAAGGCCTACCTGCTGGTCACGCGCGAGCTCGCTCGGCGCCAGGCAAAGGACGCCGACGAGCGGCTGCGCGCCAATCGCGACGTCCGCCCGCTGACCGGGATCCCGATCGCGTTGAAGGATGTCCTCTGCGTGCAGGACGTCGTCTCCACGGCGGGATCGAAGATCTTAAAGGGTTTCTCGCCGCCCTACAGCGCGACGGTGGTCGAGCGGCTCGAGGCTGAGGGCGCCGTGTTTCTGGGCAAGACCAACTGCGACGAGTTCGCGATGGGCTCCTCGAACGAGAACTCCGGCTACTGGCCCGTCCACAATCCCTGGGCGCTGGAGCGCGTGCCCGGCGGCTCCAGCGGCGGGTCGGCGGCGGCGGTGGCTTCCGGCGAAGCCATCGCCGCGCTCGGCAGCGACACCGGGGGCTCGATCCGGCAGCCCGCGGCCCTGACCGGCATCGTCGGCTTCAAGCCCACCTACGGACGGGTCAGCCGGTATGGGCTGATCGCTTTTGCCTCCTCACTCGACCAGATCGGGCCCATGACGCGGGACGTGGTCGACAACGCCATCCTGCTGCAGGCGATTGCGGGGCATGACCCTCGCGACTCCACCAGCTCGGAGCGCCCGGTGCCCGACTACCTTTCCACGTTGCGCAACGGCGTCAAGGGGATGCGCCTGGGTGTGCCCAAGGAATACTTCGTGGCCGGCATGGAGCCGGCCGTCGAGCAGGCGATCCGCGACGCCATTCGCCTCCTCGAGCAGCAGGGGGCCTCGATCGAGGAGGTGAGCCTGCCCCACAGCGACGTCGCCCTCCCCGCCTACTACATCATCGCCCCGGCGGAGGCCAGCTCAAATCTTGCTCGCTATGACGGGGTTCGATACGGCTACCAGGCGGAAGGCGCAAAGAACCTGATCGAGGAATACATGCTGACTCGCCAGCAGGGCTTCGGCGCCGAGGTCAAGCGCCGGATCATGCTCGGCACCTACGCACTGAGCTCCGGCTACTACGACGCCTACTACCTGCAGGCGCAGAAGGTGCGCACGTTGATCATCGAGGACTTCAAGCAGGCCTTCGAGAAGGTCGATGTGCTTGTGGGAGCGACCTCCCCAACCGTGGCCTTTGGGCTCGGAGCCAAAACGCAAGACCCGGTCGCGATGTACCTGAATGACATCATCACGATTCCCGCGAACCTGGGCAACGTCTGCGGCATCTCGGTGCCCTGCGGCCTTGCCGACGGGCTGCCGATTGGGCTTCAACTCATCGCGCCGGGATTCCGAGAAGAGGTTGCGCTGCAGGTTGCCTACGCCTTCGAGACCGCGACCGACTTCCGCAAACTGCAGTCTCCGCTGATGCGGGCGGCCGCCTGATGGCCGTCGCAACCCGGTATGAGGTCGTGGTTGGTCTGGAGGTTCACGCCCAGGTGCTCACGCAAAGCAAGATGTTTTGCGGGTGCTCGACCGACTACCTGACCACGCCGCCCAATGCGAACACGTGCCCGGTCTGCCTGGGGCTGCCCGGGTCGCTCCCGGTCATCAACCGGCGGGCCGTCGAGGCGACGATCCGGACCGCCCTGGCCCTGAACTGCGAGATCCCGGAGTTCTCCAAGTTCGACCGCAAGAACTATTTCTATCCCGACCTGCCGAAGGGCTACCAGATCTCGCAATACGACTTGCCGTTCAGTCGCCACGGTCACCTCGAGTTCGATGTCAAGGGCGAGATGCGGCGGTGCGGCATCACCCGCGTCCACCTCGAGGAAGACACGGGCAAGCTGGTGCACGAGGGCGCGATCGACCAGGCCCAGGCGTCGCTCGTCAACTTCAACCGCGCCGGCGTTCCCCTCATGGAGATCGTGTCGGAGCCCGATCTGCGCAGCGCCGACGAGGCGCGCGAGTACGTCATGCGGCTACGGGCGATCCTGCAGTACATCGGCGTCAACAACGGCGACATGGAGTCAGGCCAGCTTCGCTGCGACGCCAACGTGTCACTCCGGCCGGTCGGCGCGACCGAGCTCGGCACCAAGGTCGAGATCAAGAACATGAACTCGTTCCGGGCGATCCATCGCGCCATCGAATACGAGATCGGGCGGCAAACCGAGGTACTGGAGGCGGGCGGCCGGCTGATCCAGGAGACCCGGGGCTGGAACGACGCGCGCGGCCTGACCGTGTCGCAACGCACCAAGGAATTCGCTGAAGACTATCGCTATTTTCCAGAGCCGGACCTGCCGCCGCTCGAAGTCAGTCGCGAGTGGGTGGCGGAGATCCGCTCCAGCCTGCCCGAGCTGCCGGCGGCCCGCCGGGAACGGTTCGTTACTGGCTACGGCCTCACGCCATATGATGCCTCGCTGCTGACCTCGTCACAGCCGATGGCCGAGTTCTTCGAGGAAACCGTCCGGCTCGGCACCCCGGCCAAGGCGGCCGCCAACTGGATGCTCGGCGACTTCAGCCGGCTCCTGAACGCTGAGCACACAGAGATCGAGCAGGCGTCAGTCAAGCCCACTCATCTGCAGCAGCTGATCGCGCTGGTCGAGTCGGGTGTCATCAGCGGCAAGATGGCCAAGCAGAGCTTCGAGGCGATGTACCGCGCGCCAGATCCTGGGCCGGCGCTGGCCGCCCTGAGGGGCTCGACCCAGATCAGCGGTGACGCCGAGCTCGAGGGTATCGTCGCCCAGGTGATCGGCGAAAATGCCAAGTCTGTCGCCGACTTCAAGGCGGGCAAGCAGCAGGCGCTGAAGTTCCTGATCGGCCAGGGCATGAAGATCTCGAAAGGCCGAGCCAACCCGCAGCGGCTCGAGGCGTTGCTGAAAGAGAAAATCACCTAGTGCAATTGACGGTCGGCGAGCTGGCCCACGGCGGGGCGGCCCTGGCGCGGGTCGATGGCCGAGTGGTCTTCGTCGAAGGGGCTATTCCGGGCGAGACGGTTGAGGCTGAGGTCACCCATCGGCGGAAGGATTTCTGGCGCGCCCAGGCGACGGCGGTTCTGGACCCGGCGGCCGCGCGTATCGATCCGCCCTGCCCCTACTTCAAGGCCGGCTGTGGCGGGTGTCAGCTGCAGTATCTGGCATATCCCGAGCAGCTCGCGCAGAAACGCCAGGTGCTGCACCGCCAGCTCGAGCGCGCCCACCTCGAATTTCCGATCGAGCGCATCGACGTCCTGGGCATGGAGAATCCATGGCGCTATCGCCTTCGCGGCGAGTTTCACGTCCTGCGCCGTGGCGGCGCGGTCAGCCTCGGTTTCTATCGCAAGCACACATATCAGACGCTGCCCATCGACGCCTGCCTGATCCACGCCGAGGCGATCGAGCGGGCGCTCCCGGCATTCGCCCACGCCGCCGAGGATCCGGCGGCCGCAGGGGTTACGGCCCTGCAATTCACCTGGGCGCCGGGCACCAGCGATCTTCTCTGGGCGCCCTACCCGCCGGGGTCGGCCGATCCGTCATTCGGTGCCCGCGCGGCCGGCTGGATCCCGGAGCTGAACCTCAACGACGATTCGATCGGCATGGACGATGCCGGCCGGCACTTCCGCGTCAGGCCGGAGGCGTTCGTCCAGGTCAATGTCCGGCAGCGCCATGTCCTCTACGAGCGGGCGGTTGCGTTCGCCCAGCTCACGGGGGGCGAGCGGGCCGTCGACGCGTACGCCGGCATCGGCATGCTGACGGCGCGGCTCGCCGAGCGCGCCGCCGGCGTGATCGCGGTGGAGGAGAGCCCCTACGCGGTCCGGCTCGGCGAGCTGAACATGCAGCTCAACGGCTGCGGTAACGTCCATTACCGTCGCGGGCGGGTGGAGGATACCGTGCGCCACCTGGACGAATCTGTCGACGTCCTGGTGCTGGATCCGCCGCGCGCCGGCTGCACCGAAGCGGCCGTCGAAGCGATGGCGACCTTGCGCGCCGAACGGATCGTCTACATCTCCTGCGACCCATCGACGCTGGCTCGCGATGTCAGTCGTTTTTGTACCGCCGGACGCTATACCCTTGTGGAGGTGGCCCTCGTCGACATGTTCCCCCAGACCTACCACATCGAAGCTGTCGTCAAGCTCGAACGGAACGCATGAGCT
>VBGO01000094.1 GCA_005882525.1 Chloroflexota bacterium | reverse complement strand
AGCTTGCGGTTATCACGCTGGTGAAGCCCGATCGACGGCTCATCGAGAATGTACAAAACGCCCATCAGCTTGGAGCCGATCTGGGTGGCGAGCCGGATCCGTTGCGCCTCGCCGCCCGAGAGCGAATCGGCGGAGCGCGCCAGGCTCAGGTAGTCGAGCCCGACATCGACGAGGAACTGGAGCCGCTCGCGGATCTCTTTCAGGATGGCGCGTCCAATCAGCGCCTCCCGTTCCGGCAGCTGGAGGTTCGCGAACCAGTCCTGCGCGGCTGAGATGGACATGTCGCAGATATCCATGATGGAGCCGTCAGCTACGGTGACGGCCAAATACTCCGGCTTCAGTCGCTTGCCCGTGCAGACCGGACAGGGCCGCGGCGTCATCAGCCGCTCGATCTCGGCGCGGATGAACTCGGATTCGGTCTCGCGGTGACGCCGCTCCAGGTTGGGGATGATGCCTTCGTAGGAGGTCTCGTACCAGCGGCGCTGGCCCTCGCTGTTGAAGTATTTGACGCGAAGGGGATCGCCGTTGTTGCCATACAGGATGATCTGCCGCTCTTTTACCGCCAGTTTTCCGAAGGGCTTGTCCATCGGGATCTTGTAGCGGCGGGCTACCGCCTCCACAAGATCGTTGTAGAAATACGACGACCGGCCCCAGGTGCGGATGGCACCGTCGCCTAGCGGGCGGTTCTTGTCCGGAATAACCAGGTCAGGATCGATTTCAAGCTTGCTGCCCAGCCCGGTGCACGCAGGGCAGGCGCCGTGCGGGTTATTGAAGGAGAAATTCCTCGGTGCCAGATCCTCCATGGAGAAGCCGTCGTAGGGGCAGGCAATGCGGGTTGTTGAACGAAAAGTTGCGCGGGGCGAGCTCCTCCATCGAGAAGCCGTCAAAGGGGCAGGCGAAGTTCTGGCTGAAGAGCTGCTCCTCGCCCTTTCCCTCGTACGGCGTTACAAGAACAAGCCCATTCGCGAGTTTTGCCGCGGTTTCCACCGACTCCCGCACCCGACTCACAGCCGAGGGCTCGACCGGTAGGCGGTCTACGTCGATTTCGATGTCGTGTTTCTTGTTCTTGTCCAGCGTGATCTTTTCGTTGAGCTCATAGAAATTACCATCCACCCGAACGCGGCTGAAGCCGGCCTTACGAGCTTCTTTGAAGACGTCCTGATACTCGCCTTTCCGACCTCGTACGAGCGGCGCCATGATTCGGATTCGCGCTCCCGTCGGCATTTCCAGGATCTTGTCAGCGATCTGCTCCGTGGTCTGGCGGGTGATCTCGTGCCCGCTGATGGGGCAGTGTGGGTGGCCGATGCGCGCCCACATCAGACGCATGTAGTCATAAATCTCGGTCACGGTCCCGACCGTCGACCGCGGGTTGTGGCTCGTTCCCTTCTGGTCGATCGAGATCGCGGGTGACAGCCCGTCGATCTGGTCGACGTCCGGCTGATCCATCTGGCCGAGAAACTGGCGGGCATAGGACGAGAGCGACTCGACGTAGCGCCGCTGCCCCTCGGCATAGATCGTGTCGAAGGCAAGCGAGGACTTTCCCGACCCCGAAAGTCCGGTGAAGACGACGAGCTTGTCGCGCGGAATCGTGAGATCGATGTCCTTCAGGTTGTGCTCGCGCGCGCCCCGAATGACGATCGCCGTATGCTGCTGCGCCTTGCCCGCTGGGGCGGGCTTCTTCTCAGCCACGGACCCTGGCCCTCATGCGGCTGGTCTTTGGCTTGCGCCACACGCCCGACTCCGCCGCCGCCGCCGGAGGCAGCGACTCTCGATAGTCCATCGCATCCCGGCGCAGGCCCACCAGCCGGTCGCGAAGCTCCGCCGCCCGCTCGAACTGCAGATCGCGGGCCGCCTTTTTCATCTGACGTTCCAGGTCTTTGATCAGGCGCTCGATCTCGTCTGGCGGCAACCCGGACGCCAGCGTGGCGATCGTCTCCTCAATGGCTTTCTCCTGATGCTTCTCGAGGTTGTAGACGGCCTTGACGATGCTGGCCGGCGTGATCCCGTGCTCCTCGTTGTACGCGATCTGGATGTTTCGGCGGCGATCGGTCTCGTCGATCGCCCGCCGCATCGATCCACTGACCGAGTCCGCGTACATGATCACGTGCCCCTCGACATTACGGGCTGCCCGTCCGGTCGTCTGGATCAGGGAGCGGGCGTCGCGCAGATAGCTCTCCTTGTCCGCATCCAGGATCGCGATAAACGCAACCTCCGGCAGGTCGAGACCTTCTCGCAGCAGGTTGATGCCAACGAGCACGTCGAACACGCCGAGCCGCAGGTCGCGGAGAATCTCGACCCGCTCGAGGGTATCGACGTCCGAGTGCAGGTAGTTCACCTTGATGCCCATCTCCCGCAGGTAGTCGGTCATGTCCTCCGCCATTTTTTTCGTCAGCACGGTAATCAGCGTCCGCTGCTTTTTATCCACCCGCTTGCGAATCTCCCCGATCAGGTCGTCGATCTGGCCCTTGGTCGGTCGCACCTCGACGGTGGGATCCACGAGGCCGGTGGGCCGGATGACGACCTCGATCGTCTGCTGGGAGCGCTGCTCTTCGTACGGTCCGGGAGTGGCGGAGACGTAGACCACTTGTTGTACCTTGCGTTCCCATTCCGCAAACGTCAGCGGCCGGTTGTCGAGCGCCGAGGGCAGCCGGAACCCGTAGTCGACCAACGGGATCTTGCGGGACCGGTCGCCGCCGTACATGCCACCGATCTGGGGCACCCCCACGTGCGACTCATCGACGACCACCAGGGTGTCTGCCGGCAGGAAGTCCATCAGGGTATAGGGCTCCTGGCCGGGGCGACGGCCGGTCAGGTGCCGGGAGTAATTCTCGATCCCGGCGCAGCTGCCCGTCTCGCGCATCATCTCCATGTCGAACATGGTCCGCTGGCGCAGGCGCTGCGCTTCCAGCAGCTTGCCCTGGCTCTCGAACCAGGCAACCCGCTCTTCAAGCTCTTCACTGATGCCGTCCAGCGCTCGGATCAGTTTTTGCCGCGGCGTCACGTAGTGGGTGGCCGGGAAAACCTGCAACGCCTCGACGTCGCCGATCACCTCGCCGGTTATCGGGTCGAGCTGGACGATCCGTTCGACTTCGTCGCCGTTGAACTGGACCCGGGTTGCAATTTGGTCATAGGACGGCTGGACATCGACCGTGTCGCCGCGCACGCGGAACCGCGACCGGCCAAAATCGACGTCGTTGCGCTGGTACTGAAGGTTGGTCAGCTTGCGCAGGAAGATGTCCCGTCGGAAGCCCTCGCCGGCGTGAATCTCGACGGACTCGCCGAGGTAGTCCTCGGGTGAACCGACGCCATAGATGCAGGAGACACTCGCCACGACGATGACATCGCGCCGGGTGAGCAGTGCCCGGGTGGCGGACTGCCGCAGCCGGTCGATTTCATCGTTTCTCGACGAGTCCTTTTCGATGTACGTATCGCTCCGGGGGATGTAGGCCTCCGGCTGGTAGTAGTCGTAGTAGCTGACGAAGTACTCGACGGCGTTTTGGGGAAAGAACGACCGGAACTCGCTGCAGAGCTGGGCGGCCAGGGTCTTGTTGGGCGACATGACCAGCGTCGGCCGCTGGATCTCCTGGATCATCTGGGCGACGACCATCGTCTTGCCGGAGCCGGTCACGCCTTGCAGGACCTGGTGTTTTTGGCCCTGGTCGACCCCCTGGGCAAGCTTTTTGATGGCCTCCGGCTGGCCGCCTGCGGGCGAAAAGCCAGCCGTGAACACGAATTTGGGCATCCTTCAATTGTAAGTTCGGGGCTACGAAAACTTAAAGGGGTCTGGTCACTCTGCCCGGGAGGCCGCGAGGGCCAGGCGCTGGCCGGCGGGGCCCTAGTCCTCGACCTGGGTGTGACCGGGGTTGACGGTGCGCTTCCGCTCCAGGTAGGCGATCAGGCCAAAGAGCAGCGTCAGCCCCAGGAGCACGCCGCCCAAGGTGTCCGAGAACCAATGCCAGCCGAGGTAGACCACGCCGTAGGCGACGAAGAGCACGACCAGCACCAGCACGGGGCTGAGCCGCGAGCTATCACGACCGAACAAATCCCAGCGCTCCGCGAGATAGAGCACGAGTCCGTAGACGATCGTCGCCCGCAGCACGTGGCCACTGGGGAACGAGTACGCGCCGACCTTGTGGCTGAACGACGGCAGCACGTCGGGAAAACGCTGGAAGGCCCGGCCGGGGCCGACGCTCGGGACGATGCTCTTGAACAGGAACTCGAGCGCGGAGGAGACCAGGACGAATGCGAGCGGCAGGATCGCCAGCAGACGAAGGCCGCGAAAGAGGGCGAGACCGAGCAGCGCCGCGATCACCAGCGTCGCTTCGATACTGCCCAGGTACGAAAACAGCCCGAGGCCGATATCCTGGCCGGCGCTACCGCGGCCCTGCAGGTAGTGCGTCAGGCGCAGGTTCAGCCCGTCGAAGACGCCGGAGCTGACCAGCAGTGTGATCAACACAAATACGGCGGCACACGCGCCCGCGGTGATCATCAAGCGGCGGCTCAGAACCGGCCAGCCGGGTCGGGTCAGCGCTGGCACGTGCGGCAATAGACGGTGCCGCGGCCGGCCAGGCGAGTCCCCTGCAATGGTGTCCCGCATCTCAGGCAGGGCTGGCCACTGCGTCCATAGACGAGCAGCTTCTCCTGGTTGGTGCCGCGCACGCCGAAGCCATCGACGTAACTGATGATCGACGAACCTCGTGCCGCAATGCTGTTCTCCAGGACGTCTTGAATGGCCGCGTAGAGCGCCCGCCGTTCACGCACAGTGAGCCGGTGAGTCCATCGGCTAGGACGGATTCCAGCCCGAAAACATGCCTCGTCGGCATAGATGTTGCCCACGCCGGCCAGGAATGACTGATCGAGCAAGGCCGATTTCACCGGCCGCCGGCGAGAACGGATGAGCTTTGCGAATTCGCCTTCGGTCAGATCACCGTGAATCGGCTCCGGCCCCAGCCTGGCGGGAAACGCTCGGGCGGCGACGAGTTCGTCCTGCTTGCCGAGCAGCAGCCGACCGAACTGCCGCTGGTCGTCGTAGCGCAGTTCCAGGCCGCTGTCGAGCAATGCGCGAAAGTGCGTGTGCCTGACCGGCGCTTCTTCGGGTTCCCAGACCCGTAGATGTCCGGTCATACCGAGGTGGACGATGAGCCGTTCAGCCTCGGGCGCTCCATTGGAGCCGGTGGTGTCCGGCCCTCGGCTCAGGCTCTGCAGCGACATGACGATGTACTTGCCCCGCCGCGTGACAGACGTAATCGTGCGGCCCGGCAGGCGTCGGACGAACTGCGCCGCGCTCGGATAACGCACGAGCCGGCTGCGGATCGATGGGTCCCGCGTGAGTTGGAGTGACCGGATGCGGCGGCCGGTCAGCTGGGGCCGCAGGTCCCTCACGACGGTCTCGACTTCCGGGAGCTCGGGCATTACGCCTTGGCAGCGACCAGGCGGACGCGTTCCATGTCCTGCCAATTGGGGCCTAGCTTGAGATCGACCTGCAATGGGACAGACAGTGGATAGGCCGTCGCCATCAAGTCCGGAACAACCTCGATCAATTGATCACGTTCGCCTGGGGGGACTTCGAAGACCAGCTCGTCGTGCACGGTCAGGATCATCCGGCTGGTCAGCCGCTGCTCGCGCAGATAGTCATGCAGCCGGATCATGGCCAGCTTCATGATGTCGGCAGCCGATCCCTGAACCGGCATGTTGATCGCGATCCGCTCGGCGGCTTGCCGCAGCATGCGGTTCGGCGACCGGATGTCCTGGATGTAGCGCCGCCGGTGCAAGATGGTTTCGACGAAGCCCTGCTCGCGCGCCTGGATCTTGATGCCCTCGAGAAATTCGCGCACCCGATTGTAGGCGCGAAAGTACGCGTCGATGAACACCCTTGCCTCTTCCGTCGACATGCCGGTGTCGCGCGCCAGGCCAAAGTCACTCAGGCCATAAAAGAGCCCGAAATTCACGACCTTGGCGAGCCGACGCTGATTCGCCGTGACCTCGGCCTGGGGGATGCCGAAAACTTCGGCTGCGGTCCGGGCGTGGATGTCCTCACCGCGCGCAAACGCATCGACCAATACCGGATCGTCCGTCATGTGGGCGAGCACGCGCAACTCGATCTGCGAATAGTCGGCTGAGAGCAGGAGATCGCCGGGGCGCCCGGGGATGAAGGCCCGGCGGACTTTCTGGCCGACCTCGGTGCGAATCGGGATGTTCTGCAGATTCGGGTCGGACGACGAGAGCCGGCCGGTCGCCGCCACGGTTTGATTGAAGCTCGTATGCACGCGATGGGTCTTTGCATCGACCAGTAAGGGCAGGGCGTCGACGTAGGTGCCTTTGAGCTTGCTGAGCTGCCGGAACTCGAGAATCTTCGGCACGACCGGATGCATCTCGCGAAGACCCTCGAGGACGTTCGCGTCCGTCGAGTAGCCGCTCTTTGTCTTCCGACCGCCGGGAAGATTCAGGTCTTCAAACAGAAACCTGGCGAGCTGCTGCGGCGAGTTGACGTTGATGGGCCCGTGGGCGACGTCGGCGATCTCCTGGTCCAGGCGCTGCAATTGCTCATACAGCTCGCGCGAAATCGTCTGAAGGTACGCAATGTCGACGGCGACACCGGCCAGCTCGATCTCGGCCAAGACGGGCAGCAGCGGCATCTCGAGATCCCGGAACAGCGCGGCGTTGCCCAGCCGGTCGAGCTCGGACTGGAGCTTGGGCGCGAGTTGCAGCATGACGCGCATCCGTTCGCCGAAAAATGCCGCCGCCCGGGCGATTTCGACCTGGTCGCAGGTCATGGCCGTCTTGCCGCTGCCGAACAAGGCCTCGCGCCCTTCGATGGCACGATGCAAAACGTCCGATGCCAGCGCCTCCAGGCTCGGCGTCCGCACCCCGGAGTTCAGGAGATAGGCCGCCACCAGGAGATCCCAATCGACGCCGCGAAGTTCGATCCCATGCGCTCGCAGCGCGAGGTAATCGCCCTTCTGGTTCAAGCCGATCTTCGACGGTTTGGAACTGCCAAGGGCTGGCGCAAATCGGTTGAGGACGTCCGTGAGCTCGAGGCAGCGCTCCTGCTCGTGGGCCAGTGGGACGTAATAGACGTCGTGTTCGTTGAGGCCGACGACCAGGGCGGCGATCCGGCCGTGTCGTGGTACGTCGTCGAGCGTAACGACCTGGAACCCGACGCGCTCGGCGGCCCCGAAGGCGGCCATCAGCCGCTCGAACTCGCCAGCCTCGCGGACGATGGTGACGGCCTCGCCCGGCGCCGACTCGAGGGTCAGCGTCGACTGTGCCGGTTGCCTGACCGGCTCTGCATCGAGGGCCAGGCGGCCCTGCTCGCGCGCGGGTGGGGCAAAGATGGGCGGCGCCGACATCGTGCTGCCGTCCCGCCAGGTGGTTGGCACCCTGGCCGCCAGGCTGCGGAAGCCCAGGTCGGCCAGAATGGTACGCGCCGCGTCCGGCCGGTAGTCCTGCGCCGAACCGCGGCTCAGGTCGAGTTCGATATCGACGTCCCGAACGATCGTCGCCATTCGCTTGCTCAGCAGGGCTTGCTCCCAGTGCTGATCCAGGAGGTTCTTGATCTTGGGTGGCGTGACCCGGTCTCGCTTCTCGACCAGGTTCTCAA
The DNA here is from genome assembly GCA_005882525.1 of Chloroflexota bacterium. Lineage (GTDB taxonomy): Bacteria > Chloroflexota > Dormibacteria > CF-121 > CF-121 > CF-13. The sequence goes on along the minus strand of VBGO01000094.1, from coordinate 9,092 downwards.
CCGAGCCGAACTCCTGGATCAACTTGATGGCGGTCTTCTCGCCGATGCCGCGAATCCCCGGGATGTTGTCCGAGACGTCGCCGACCAGGCCCTTGAGATCGACGGTCTGGATCGGCTCCAGGCCATAGCGCTCGCGAACGCGCTCCGGGGTGTACAGAATCGTCTCCGACACCCCCCGCTTGCTGGTCAGCACGAAGACATCGTCATTCACGAGTTGCAGCGCATCCAGGTCGCCGGTGACGATCGTGCTGTGCAGGCCTAGCTCGCGTGCCTGCGTGGAGAGGGTGCCGATCACGTCGTCCGCCTCGACCCCCTGGACTTCGTAAATGGGAATCCCGAAGGCGCGCACGATGTCACGGGTCAATGGAAATTGCGGACTCAGCTCCGGCGGGGTGGGACGGCGGGTCGCCTTGTACTGGGCCAGCGCCTCATGCCGGAAGGTTCGGCCCCCCAGGTCAAACGACGCGAGCACGTAGTCCGGATGCTCTTGCAGAGCCAACAAGAGCATCGACGTAAACCCGTAGGCGGCATTGACGACCCGGCCTTCCCGGTCGGTCAGCGAGGGCAGCGCAAAAAACGCCCGATAGACGAGCGAGTGCCCGTCGATCAGAACCAGCCGGAGCTTCTTTGGCGGCCCGTCCTGGGGTTCGATCACGGTCAAAGTTTAGGCGTGCGGGATTCCCGTAACGTAGCTAGTTTCTGAAAAACCCGATGATAAGATAGGCTCGAATTCAGGATGGCCAAATTCGTCGAGATGCAGGTCGATTCCATCCGCGTGCACATGCCCAGCGGGCAGCACGTCGTGATCCTGAAAGAGAAAGAAACCGAGCGTTATTTGCCGATCTGGATCGGTATCTACGAAGCCAACGCCATCGCGTTGAAGATCACGGTCGCAAATATTCTTCAAAGCGCCGAGATGCGGCTGAAGAAGATCCAGGTGACGTCCTTGACCAATGAAGTCTTCTTCGCCCGACTGTTTCTGGCCGTCAACGGCAAGGAAGTCGAGATCGACTCGCGGCCGAGCGACGCCATCGCGCTGGCCGTCCGCATGACGTGCCCGATCCTGGTTTCGCAGGACGTCCTCGACAAGGCCGGCGTCTTTCCCGAGAAAGAAGAGGAAGAAGAGGACAAGTTGTCGATCTTCAAAGAATTGATCAACAGCATGGACCTGCCGGACCTCGAAGGGCCGCCGCCGGAAAAGAGCTAGCCGGTAATCCGGATCGGGACGCTCGCCTGGAGCACGCGACCCGACCCATCGGGAATCACCCAGGTGGCCTCCAGCCGGTAATCGCCGGTGCGCGGTTCGGCCAATGGCAGGCTGCCCAGGTCGTACGTTCCACCGAACACCGGGGTGCTGTTGGAGCCGGTGACGCCGACCGGCTTGAGCGCCACGCCGGCGCCGTCGCGAACGAGGGTCAAGGAGAGTCCCTGATCGGCGCTGTTCGTTGACGCTGTCGGCGACCCCTGCAGCTGGACGCTCACTCGCATCGCGCCCGTCGTGGCATATGTTTCCCGGTCGGTGGAAAGAATCATTCGGCGCGAACTGCTGGCAGAATCGATCGTAACCCCATTCGTTGACGGAGCGGCCGGTGCATACGCCCTTCGGTCCTGCGAGGAGAGCGCGGGCGGGGCAACTGGCGCGGCCGCGCCGTGCTCGGCGGATTTCTGCGTGCGCGAGCCGTCGGAGTAGTTCATCGATGTCCCGGCGCCGCTCGGCGCCATCGACGGGAGATGCCCCAGCTGCGTGACGCCGATGACAATCACGAGGCCAGCCGCCGCCGCGCCGCCGAGCCAGGCGGCGGGCGCCCAGCGACGCGACGACCGCTCGCGCTGCGCCGGTATCGTGAAGGCCCGCGGCGGCGTCTCCATCGGCAATGCGCGCACCGCGTACGTTGCCTGACGCAGCCCATCGAGCCGCGTCTGGCAGTCCTGGCAGCCGGCGATGTGCGCCGCCACCCGCGCGTGCGCCTCGCTGTCCAGCTCGTGGTCGAGATACGCTGAGAGCTCTTCGAGCGCCGGCTCGTTCACGTCACTCGGCATGGGCATCCTCTCGGCGGAAAAAATCCGGATGTTGCTGCAGGCGCTCCTGGACCCGGGCCCGGGCCCGTGCGATTCGCGACTTGACCGTCCCCAACGGCACGCGAAGCACGGCGGCGATCTCGTCGTACGCCATGCCGTTCACGTCACGCAGGATGAGGGCAATCCGCATGTCGTGGTCCAGCGCCGTGATGCAGTCCCGCACCAGGCGGTTCCGCTCGTTCGCCTCGGCGCGCTCCTGGGGGTCCGGCGTCGCGATCCCAAGCCCGACGACATTACTTGTGTGGTCTTCCTCGGGCATAAGGCCGTAGCGCCGGCCGCGACGAAAATGGTCGTAGCAGAGGTTGGCGGCAATCTGAAACAGCCAGGCCTTGAATGGGGCGTCCCGAAGGGTGCGGATCTTCTCCCAGGCGCGCAGAAACGCCTCCTGGGCGATGTCGGCGGCATCCTCCGGTCCGCCGACCATCCGCAGCGCCATGTTGTACAGCGGGACTTGATATTGCAGGATCAATTGGGTAAAGGCCTCCCGATCGCCCCGGCGGGCCCGGCCCACCAGGTCGCGGTCGTCCAGATCCTTAGACGGAAACATCCCTAATAAGTTCCCAACGAGCGTACTCGGATATACTCGCCGGGGCGTACGCGCGTCGGCGACGCGTGTCGGCGCCGGAGTGTCGGAATGGTAGACGAGGGCGCCTCAAAAGCGCCTGGGCGTAAGTCCGTGTGGGTTCGAGTCCCTCCTCCGGCAGTTTGCCCTTTGCCCGCCGCGGTTCCCCCATTGCGCCACTCAGCGTCCATTTTGGGGCCCAACCGGGTGCACGACCGATTGACGGCCAACGCGGCCGCGGCCATACTGCGCCCGGAGGGGGCCAGAACGGAACTTTTCAGTTCGCCGGGCGTCTTAAGCAGGTAGATGCGTCCCCAGCGCTGCCGGCTGCCCATGCGGATCGCCCTGGCCTCGATCCTCGCCGTGCCGGCGCTGGCGGGGACGTCCATCGGCGCGGCGGCCGCGAGTCCCGTGACCCTGACCGTCCACGTCGGTTACCAGGATGTCGTCAAGCCAGGCGAATGGATGCCGGTCACGATCGATGCCAAGAATACCGGTGCCGGCCTGGACGGCACGCTCGAAATCCAGGAGGTCCTCAACGCCCAACCCGGCGTCGGCGGCGGGTTCGCCATCTACCACGAGTCGATCAGTCTTGCGAGCGGGGCCAGCAAGCGCATCCGGACGTACGTCCTCGAGGACACGACGGGGGCGACCATCACCGCCCGGATCGTGCAGAACGGCCGGGTCGTCGTTTCCCAGGACTCGGGCACCGGGAGCACGACATCGACGCTGATCGGCGTGCTGTCGGACCAGTCGACCGCGCTCGACAGTTTCGCCGCCGTCCACCCGGCCAGTATCGCGGCCCGCGTCGTCCACCTCCGCGCTGATGAAGTCGCCGAGTCGCCGATTCCCCTGCGCGCCTTCGATATCCTGGCCATCGACGACTTCGTCACCGACAGCCTGACGGCGGCCCAGCGGACCGCCATTGGCGACTTCGTCCGGGCGGGAGGGAATCTCCTGCTGGGCACGGGCGCGGCCTGGCGCAAAACGCTCGCCGGCCTCTCGGCGGACATCCTGCCGATGGATCTCAGCGGCACCACCAACGTGATCGCGACGGCGCTGGGCGGCTCACGCGTCGAGGTGGCCAGCGGAACCTTAAAGCCGGGACCGGTCTGGCTCGCCGCCGGTAGCCAACCCCTCCTGATCGAACGCACGGTGGGCGCAGGCACGGTAACCATGGCTACCTTCGACTGGAACCAGGAAGCCATCGCCGGCTGGAACGGTACCGCCGCCCTGCTTCGTCAGCTCATCGCCCGAGCCTCGTTCGGCGCGGGCGGTGCCACCCAGAACTTCGCGTACGGAATCGGCGGGCCCGGCGCGGCAGGCTTCGGCTCGCAGCCGTCGATCAGCTCGAAAAGCAGCGCCCTGACCTCCGTGCTGGCCAATCTGCCCGGCCTCGACCTGCCGTCACTGCAGCTGACTGGCGCGCTCGTGCTGCTGTACGTCCTCCTGGTCGGGCCGGTGAACTATCTCGTCCTGGGCGCCATGAGGCGGCGTGCCCTCGCCTGGGTGACGGTGCCGCTGATCGCGATGATCGCGGCGGGTGGGGCGTACGGAGCAGGGGTCTTCGCCAAGGGGCGGTCGGTGCAGGCCAACCAGGTGACGATCCTCCATTTGCAGACCGGGTGGGACCATGCCTACCAGGAGACCTACACGGGGATCATGGCGCCGGCTCGGGGTGATTACCAGGCCAGCATCGCCGGCGCGCGGCGGCTGATCAGCCCGATCGCGACCAACGGCAACTTTGGACCGGAGTCGAGGTCGGGCAGCATCCGGGTTAATGTCGATACCAACGGCGTGACCCTGCAGGGCATGACTGCATTTGTGTTGGGCGGCTTCGCCACCGAGTCGACGAGTCCGGCTCCACATCTGGTCGGGCGCCTGCAGCTGGTGAACGGCAAGCTGACGGGCACCATCGAGAACCGCTCGAGCCTGACATTCACCGATGCTGTCCTGATCGCCGGCGACAACTTTCAGAAAATGGGCGCGCTCAAACCCGGGTCGACGATGCCGGTCAGCCTGGAGCCAAAGCCTGCCAACCCATCGGGTGGACAGCCGACGTACATGCGCATCTACGGCTCAGCATTTTTCAACGGCCCGCAGCCGAACAATCCGACCGACGCCCAGCGGGAAGACTATGCAAAGACCCAGATCCTGGCGGTGCTCCCGACCGGAGCCAGCTTCAGAGGCAACGGCTCCCCATCAACGCCGCTGCTGGTCGCCTGGACACACCAGCCCTTCCAGGACGTTACCGTGAACGGAAGCCATCCACGAGCGACCGCCCATTCCGCCGTTGTGCTGTCGCTGCCGGTGGACCAGATTGGTACGGGCCCGTTGCCTGTGGGGGTCGTGAATGGCCGCATCGTGGACGCCGTGGGCGACACGCAGGGCCAGGGCCCTCCCGGGATGCTGGTGATGCAAAGCGGGAGCGTCATCTATGAATTTTCGCCGAGCCTGGCAGCCGGAACCCATTTGACCAGCGTCTCGCTCAGTTCGCAGAACCCTTACGGTGCCAAGTTCCAGCCGATGCCGCCCGGCAGCGCCGGATCCCCGACCCAGGGTCTGCAGGGCGACGTCTGGGACTGGTCACGATCGGCATGGACCGGTATCAACTACCAGGACAACGGCACGACGGCGCTACCGGACACGGCGGTCGAGCCGGCCAGCGGCACGATCCGCTTCCGGCTCAGTACGACCACCGGCTTCATGGCGGGCGCCATTACCCTCTCGGGGACGATCCGATGATCTCGGTCGAGGGGCTGACCAAGGTGTATGGCCACCGCACGGCGTTGGATAACGTCTCCTTTGACGTGCCGAAGGGCGAGATCTTCGGCTTTGTCGGACCGAACGGTGCGGGAAAGACGACCACGTTGCGCATCCTGGCGGCGCTCCTGGAACCGACCGCCGGGCGTGCCGTCGTCGATGGCGCCGACGTGGTCCAGTACCCGGATCGGGTGCATGAACGGCTGGGATACATGCCCGACTTCTTTGGTGTCTACGACCAGCTGACGGCAGCCGAGTATCTGGATTTCTACGCGGCCTGCTACCGGCAGCCCAAGGCGCGCCGCAAGAAGATCGCCGACGACCTGCTGGAGCTGGTCGGATTATCCGACCGTCGGGACCAGGCGGTCGACACCCTGTCGCGTGGCCTCAAGCAGCGGCTCTGCCTGGCGCGGGCGCTAGTCCACGACCCGGCGGTCCTCCTACTCGACGAACCGGCCTCCGGACTCGATCCGCGTGCGCGGGTCGAAATGCGCGAGATTCTCAAAGAACTCCAAAAAATGGGCAAGACGATCGTGATCTCGAGCCACATCCTTCCAGAGCTGACCGAGCTCTGCACCATGGTCGGCATCATCGACCAGGGTCGGATGCGAGCGACCGGGCCGGTGCAGGACGTCATTCGGCAGTTGACCAGCGGCCGGCGCCTGCGAATCACGGTCCTCGGTCAAAAGGAGGAGGCCGCGGCGCTGCTCAAACCGCTGGCCATGATCCACGCGGTCACGACGGTCAACGGCGCTCTCGAGGCCGAGTACGAGGGCGACGATTCCACGGCGGCCGCCATCCTCCAGACGCTCACAGCGGCGGGGATCAAGGTCTCGGCCTTCAACCAGCTCGAGGGCGGCCTGGAAGACGCCTTCTTGAAAGCCACGTCGGAGGATGACCGATGAACCGCGTCGCCACCGCGCTCTGGAATCCAATCGTCGCCAAGGAGTACCGCTCCCGGATGCGCACCTGGCGCTCGCCGGTCGCGATGATGGTTTATATCCTGCTCCTGGGCGGCCTGGGCTGGGCGATCTTTTCCGGCCTGGCGTCGGCCGCGCGTAGCTCATTCAACGGCGGGCAGGCTGCCAACTACGGTCAGCAGCTCTTCCTCTATCTCGTCCTGTTCCAGATGGGCTTGATCGCCTTCGTCACGCCAGCCCTCACGGCCGGCGCGATCAGCGGTGAGCGCGAACGCCAGACGATCGACCTGCTGTTCGTCACGCGAATCCCGCCATTCTCCATCGTCTGGGGCAAGCTGATCGCCTCCATGTCGTTTGTCGTGCTCCTCCTGTTGCTGTCAGTGCCGATCTTCAGCCTGGTCTTCCTGTTTGGCGGCATCGAACTCGACCAGGTGCTCACGTCATTCCTGGTCACCCTGGTCGCCGCCCTAACCCTCGGGCTCCTCGGGATCGCGTTTTCGTCGGTCTTTTCCCGCACGCTGCCGTCAACCGTCGCGGCTTACGGCGTTGGCTTCATTCTGCTCGCGGGGACGTATGTGTACGGGCTTGTCTTTCCAACCCTGGTGACGCCGACCGCGATGCTGACCGCCTCCGCGGCACCCGCGCCGCCGACGGTCACATACCTCAGCCCGATCGAGTCGCTGCTCGCCATCAGCAACGGCACCACCGGCGGCTACGGGGTCCGCTATACGGCGGGAGACAACTTCTCCAGTGGAGCGTGCTCGAACGTCAACGGGGTTCAGACGTGTTACTCGACCCCGATGGTCGCGCCGGCCTTCCAAAAGGGCGGCTTCATCGGACAGCCCACCAGCGGCACCGCGATCCCGAGCGGCCTCTTCAAGGGCTGGCAATACTGGCAGGCGACCGTGACGTTGCAGCTCGCGATCTGCCTGATCGCCCTCATCCTGAGCGCCTTCTTTCTCTCGCCGGTCCGGCGCCTCCCCTGGGGACGTCGCACGCCGGTCACGGCGGCCAAGGTGGTCCCCTGATGGGCTCGCTCGACGCGATCATCCGCGAACTCCGTACCGCCGCCGCCCGCGCCCGTGCGGCGCGCTATGCCGTGCATGGCCTGGTCGCCGCCGCCGGCTGGGTCGCGGCGGTCCTGATCGTCGCGCGATTGACGCCGGTCGAACGACGGGCCGAGGCGGCGGTGGTCGGGATTCCACTCGCCCTCGCGGTCGCGGCCGTCGCCTGGCTGCTGCGCCGGCCGAACGCGGCGGTCTTGATGCGGCTCGCGGATTTCCGGCTGGGCCTGAAGGAACGGCTGTCCACAGCCTGGGAGCGGCGAACCGAGTCCGGCCCGCTGGACGGCGTGCAGCGGCAGGATGCGCTGCGGCAGGCGGCATCGGCGCGACTGGCGTCCGCCTTCCCGGTGCGGGTCAATCGCGGCGAAGCCTCGCTGGTCGCGATTCTCGCCATCTTCTCGCTCGCGCTCGCGCTGCTACCCAACCCGATGGACCAGGTGCTCGCCCAGCGGCAGGCCGATCGCACCAGCCAGGCGAAGGCGGCGAAAGCCGTCCAGGCCGCGCAGAAGAAGGTTGCTGACAATGCGAAGCCGACGCCGATCGACCCAGAGGTCCAAAGAATTCTGCAGGACGCCCAGGCGAAGATTCGGGAGGCCGGAGGCCCGCGCAAGGCACTCGAGACGATCACGCCGGCGGAGCAGCAGCTGCGGCGCCTGACCGACCCGGGCACGCCGGCGTTGAGCAGCAGCGCGCAGAATCTCGCGAACGCGCTGAGCGGCACGGCGGCCGGACGGAGCGCCGCCCAGGCGATCAGCAGCAGCCCGGCGAAGGGCGCCCAGTCGGTTCGCGATCTCGCCTCGCAACTGCAGAACCTGTCCCCCAAGGATCGTGAAGAGCTGGCCAAGGCGCTCGCGAAGGCGGCCCAGCAAGCGCAGAACAGCACCATGCGCGATTCCCTGAGCAAGGCCTCGTCCTCGTTGCAGCGCGGCGATACGGCGGCGGCCGCCCAGGCCCTCGATGGCGTGGCGAGCCAGCTGGACTCCCTGCAACAGCAGGAGAACAGCGACCAGGCCGTCGCCGCGGCGATCAATGGGCTCGAGGCCGCCCGACAGGAGCTGGCGGCCCAGGCCGACCGCGACGCCAGGGGTCAGGGCGGGCAGCCGAACGCCGGCGCGAGCTCCTCGCCGGGCGCAAGTCCCGGCGCCAGTGGCAGCGGCAACGGCAATGGCAATGGCACCGGCACCGGGACTGGCAATGGGACCGGCACCGGCACCGGCTCGGGCGGAACCGGCGGCACGGGCTCGAATGGTTCGGGAACCGGCAGCGGATCCGGAGCCAGGGGCACCGAGCGGATCTACGTGCCAGGCCAGCCCGTGCCCGGCCAGTCCCAGAACGATCCCACTCCGCTTGGACCGGGACAGGACGTCCCGCTGAGCCCCTACAGCCAGGTGATCCAGGCCTACCAGCAAGCCGCGCTCGATGCCACGGATCAGAGCCTGATCCCGGGTAGTGAGCGCGATCTCGTCCGCCAGTATTTCTCGCAACTCGGTGAGCAGAGTGGCGCGACGCCGAAGTAACTCGCCATTGCCGCACAAGGGAGGATCATGATCGCCGAAGAACCGCGCGTCGACGCTACCCGGGTGACCGAACTCGCGCAATCCCTTGAAGGGGAGCTGGCGCGTCTCATCGTCGGGCAGAAACCCCTGGTCCGCGATACGGTCATCGCGCTGATCGTCGGTGGCCATGTGCTGCTCGAAGGCGTTC